>SUST01000001.1 GCA_015063285.1 Thermoplasmata archaeon | reverse complement strand
AATCGAAGAATAGTACCTGTTTTTCGTTTTTACCCTTTATATACTTTATTTATAAATCCAGACATGTCGAAAATACGAGAATTTAAATAGATAACAAACATAACAACCAGCTGTTATTATACTCATCCACTTCATATCTATCCTGTACGACGAAAGGTCGCATAGGATAGTGATAGAATGGAAAGAACGATCACGATGAGGGGCAGGGCTACGGTCACCGCCCCTTCGGACATAACTGTTGTATCGATGAGGGTCTCCGGCAAGGAACAGACCTTCGAGGGCGCCGTGAAGGCGATGACGGAATCCACCGTGAAGCTAAAGGATGCCGTCGAGGATGCGGGGATCCCCAGGAAGTCATTCAAGACCTCGGAGCTCTCCGTGGACCTTGCATACCGCAAGGAAAGGATTGGGAAGGACAAGTACGGAGACGACAAATACAGAGATGTGCCAGATGGCTTCAGTTACAGTCAGAAGGTCTTCTTCGAATTCAAGAACGACAACGAGAAGCTCTCCAAGGCCCTGTCGAACATCATGGACTGCGGGGTGACCCCGAGGATCGACTTCTACTTCAAGAGCAGTAACGTTGAGAAGATGAAGAACAAGGCGCTCGCAGAGGCATGCAGGCACGCTCAGGAGGAGGCTAGGACAATAGTAGAATCCGTGGGCGCGAAGCTCGGGAAGCTCATCCGCGTGGACAGGAACTTCAGCTACAGGGATTACGACGAGGAGGAATGCGACTGCAGGATGCCCACGGTCGAATGCTGTGCGAACACGGCCCTCGACATCGATCCCGAGGACACCTCTGTGGAGCAGTCGGTCACGATGGAATGGGAGATAGAGGGCTGAGCGCTGCGCTTATCTCTCCGTCGTCCCATTAGGTGGCATGGGCCCGATGACCGATTTTGAGAAGAGGATGATGTGCAGGATTGCAGGATACGAGCAGCTGCGCATAGCGGTGGACGATGCGGTTGTATCGCGCATCGCTTCCCCTTCATCATGGTTGGATACGGGCTGCGGTACCGGGGGCTCCATCCGCCTTTCCGTCGAGAGGCATCCCGGTACCCGTTTCACCCTTGCGGATCCGTCCGAGGACAATCTAGCGAAGGCGAAGGAGACCATCGGTGCATACGGTTACGCCGCCGGTCCGACCCATCTCCTAGACTTCCCCGATTCATCCTTCGATGCGATCACATCGATCCTCTCTCACCACTATTATTCCGATAGGGAGCAGAAGAGGAAGGCGGTATCGAACTGCTTTAGGATGCTCAGGGAAGGCGGCGTATACGTCACTGTAGAGCATACGGTCCATTCCGGGGAACAGGACTCCTACGACAGGGAATGGGCCTCCTACATGAGGGGGAGGGGACTCCCCGAGGACAGGATCGAGGAGATGTTCGAAAGGAGGGATACGGTGTATTTCCCCATGTCCGAGGATGAGCTAAAAGCATTGATCCTCTCATGCGGTTTTTCGGAAGCGGAGGTATTTTGGAGGTCCTGCTCCGACGTAGGGATAGTCGCTGTCAAGTGATTTTTCCCTGTTCTAGAGAACCGGATTTTTCATGAAATTTTTTTATTGAAAAATTGCCAAAAATGACCTTGAAATAAGCATTTTAGAGAGGCATTCCGAACCCCTAATTTTTCTTCTCGAAAAATGTATTTTTCTGCCTTTTGAAAATTCGATTTTCACAGTCATTTCTGATATGTGAAAAACCCTTTTGGATCGATGCAGAAAATGTACATCCAGCATATTTTATGAAATGTATTTTTCAACGGTTTCAAAAATTATATTTCTGACATTTTTAGCAAAGAAAAAAATGTGCAGTTTATGACCCTTGAATTTTGTATTTTTTACCCTTGAAAAAATTGATTTTCCGAGCACTTTTTTTCATGAAAAATATGACCCCGAAAAAATAGTAAGTAACGGTGTTTTTACAACCTGTTCTTCGTAATTTTTCATTCTCGGAAAATTCAGATTTTTCAATCCTTCTTCTCGTATGCGAACCTGTATCTGTATTCGGTCTCCTCCGGTCTGATGAAGATGAACTTCACCCATTCCTTCAGCGGGGGCACCTTCCTCATGGGAGGGGTGTGATACCTTCTGACGCTCGGAAGGAACATGATCCCTATCGATACGGACATGATGATCAGGAGCACCCACGGGCTGATGAAGAAATAACCGAATTCGAAGACATAGTAGATGACTGTCATCGGTATCAGTATTATCAGCGTCCTGACCGTCGACCTCCACGAATATCTGTCCGATGACGGTATGCCTATCATCGCCCTGATGGTCAGTGTGGTCATGGCGATCACGATCACTATGAGGGCTGTGTTGCGTACCCAATTATCTCTCCAGCCGGAGACCTCGAGATAGTAGAACAGATTCATGTTGCGGATCAGGACGTATGTGAGGATGAATTCGACCACGTACAGTATTGCGGGCATGTTGAACGCCTTGACCCGCTTAACTATACTGTCGAATAAGTTCATGAATGCGCACATTTTTCTATTTCTATAAAGGGTTCGGTCAATCATGGCGATTCCGGGGGCGGACAGATTCCTCAACTGCGTGCTCAACCGCAGCAAGAAGGACATCATTCTGAAGATACTGGTCCTGCTGCTGGTCGTCCTGGGTACGCCCGCCTACATGCTCAACGGGATAGTGAGCTATCAGCTCGGCACAGAGTTCGATCTTTCCCAGTTCTTCAATGTCGTGCTCTTCATGTGCGTGGTGGCAGCCTATGTCATGTACAGCATCGTGAAATCGCTGGTGCAGCACAAGGAACGCGATGTCGAGTGGATGTCCGCGCTCATAGAATATGCATCGTATTTCGGAGGGGATACGCAGAAACTCTCGGACATCAGGGACGATCTCCAGGGTCTGGTCACCAGGAATTATCAGAGGGGGCGTTCATCCTATTCGTCGCCATATCTGTAGCGATCGTGATCCAAGCAGTATTGGATATGCTATGGCTGATCCAATTCGAGCAGCTCGGTATCTTGGAGGTATTCGATATGGCGTTCATATTCGTGATATTGAGCATCATATGCCTCATCGTGCATGACAGGATATCCATGATCGACGTTCTGCAATACAGATTCACCCTGGTGTTCTCGAAGATGATGAATGACGAGGATCATCATTTGGACCCGATGCCGAAGATCGTCTGGAGGAGCAAGCCTCTGAGGCACATGTTCCTGATGATGGCCACCTTGGGATTCTACTCCATCCCGTATGCGCTCTGGACGGTGCACCAGACGAATCTGCATATCAAGCGTCAGTGGACGTACGAGAGGGCCGCGTTGGAATGGATGGCCCGCAGGGACGGTGCAGTAGCGGTGGAGAAGTTGGAGACCGTGACCAGGAAAGGTATACTCCACAATTTTAAACGCGTCATATGATACTATCCCAGTCTCGCCACATGAGCCGTCTTCTCTTTCAGGCTTCGTAGAAATGTCAGTTTTAGACACGTCCGTTCAGCAATCGTCAACGATATATCATTCTCAGCAGATGTCGGCTTCATGGCAAAAGGAGTCCTTGGGATCATCATATGCCCGATGCTGGATGACAATCTCGTCTATAGTCTCAACAAGGATCCGGAGGAGAAGGACATCGTCCTTGCCGACTCTGGGAATCAGGGCCCTATCGCCAGGAAGTTGGAGAGGTTCGGAATTCCCTACCGCACATCCAGTTGGGATGACATAATTTCAGGGAAAACCGCACTCGATCGGAACAGATATTCTGTATTAGTGTACGCATTGAATCTCGGGCTCCATGCAAGACCCGATGTACTGAGGGACAGAGTGGAGAGTCTCTCCAAGCAGATGCAGCCTGTCGTGGACGCCATAGGTTTCTACCTCGGGTCGTGCGGGAATGAAAAATGGGACATTCCTGCATGGTGCAGTAGCATGGGATTCAAACCGTCCGCAACATTCCGCGACCCGCAGAGGAACCCTTGTCCCGACTGTGTAGGCGTCAACATCGCCGGGGGCCCGAAATATCAGGATCTGTTGAAAAGGTATCCTAAGCACATCTATGTCTTCCCTGCATTCGCAGTGAACAAGGATGAATTCAATGAAGCCAACCGCATGGGGTCCGAAGAAGCCTTGGGCGGTCTGGACGAGGAGATGTTGAAGGAACTGGGAATAGAGCCGGGACCTAACGCCTATGAAAGATGGCTGTTAAAGTCCGGGGGCTACGAACATTATCTCAGGATTGATACCGGTCTCGGGGACAGGGATGAATTCGAAGCCGCCCTTAAGGAGTTGCAGAGGACCTCTGGACTGAAGGAAAGGGTTCCCGATGAGAATTGGGGAAGCCTTCAGCCTACCGACGATCTTTATTCCGAATGCAAATCATTCCTCGGATGATCGGATAATACAATCATGAATTCCGCAGGGGCCATTTGCATTCGGCCAATAACCATTACTAAAGCGGCGGGTTAGGATATAATTTCATAAAATGAAGAGGGGTTGTGCCCCCTCGTTTATCAGAAGATCTTGATCTTCTCGTTCGTTACGCTTACGTACTCGGCGCTTCCGCCCTCGAGTGTGAAGAATCCTAACGTCCAGCCCATCTCCTTGTACATGGCTGCGAGCTGGGGCATGACGTTCTCGACGACAGCCATGAGCCTTGCATCGTCGCTGAAGACCGCCTTTCCGTCCCAGCGGATGAATTCCTCTCCGACGTATGCGAGGATCTCGCACTTGGGGTTGGCCTGGAGCTGTTTGTATACGTCCTTGAAGGTTCCCACTGCGAAGTAGATCTTTCCGTCCAGGAGGATCTTCAGTCCGAGGACCCTCATCCTGGGCTGGTCGCGGCAGGTGGTAGCGAGGGTGAACACTCCCGCCTTGTCCAGGAATCCGTTGATGTACTGCATGGGGTCGATCTCGAGCTGGAGAGGTTCGATGAGCTGCTTGATCCATTTCTTCTCGTCCTCGGTGATCTCTCCGTCGATGCCGCAGACCAGGAGACAGATGAGGATGATGTCGTCCTTCAGCTTCTCGTCCACCATTCCGAAGATGTCCACCATGAGGTCGATGACCTTCTGGTATGCTCCGGGCTTGTTGAGGCCCATGGCGTTGAACATCTCAATTCCGTCCTCGTAGGTCGTCTCCTTCTCCGCGATCTGGTCGAAAATAGGCTTCAGCAGGAGGTACTCGTTGGGGGACAGCTTTCCGTCCGCAGAGACGGATGCCAGGATGAATTCCATGTAGATGGATACTCCGTCCTTTCCGTCGGCCGTCAGGCTCGACAGCTTGGATATGACGTCCACGGACTTCTCGTTGAACAACTGAGCGAACTTATCGGGGTCCATCTCCTCGATTTTCTTGCATAGAGTGTCGAAACTGCTCATGGACGATGTAACCAAGTTATTCGGTATTAATGGGTTGCTAATTATGTGTTGGAAAGGGTTTTTTAAAGTTATGTTTGAGGGACCGTTTTTCTTATTAAGGGTGGACAGAACTGCCCAGTCTACAAGATTCCCGTTTGTTGACCGCAGTATGCATGTTTTATATTGCGTTCAAAAGCGTAGCCATCTGGTGTTAGATTTTGAAGAACGATGCCGATGAAGAAAAGAAGCAGCTGTATTACGATCAGCCGTTCAAGAGGATGATGGCAAACGGGGTGTTCACATCCAATATCCTGGGCGGATTCATCGAGGAGTTGGAAGGGAAGGATCCCGAGTTCATTATGTCATGTCTAGACCTTACTGACGAGAAGATGATCAGGATGAGGAATTCCGAATCCTCATCAGTTAAGAACGGGGCAATCTACAGGGATGTGATATTCGACCTCACCGTCCCCGGCGAAGGCGACATCAAAGTCAAGTCAATCTGGAGGCGCAGATAGACCCCCGTCCGAAATATCCTCTTGAGGCGAGGGCCGCATACTATGCAAGCAGGGCACTGAGCGATCAGAAGGATGAGATAGGAGACAGGTACGGAAAGCTCTGCAAAGTCTACTCAATATGGATAGTCATGCAGCCTCTGGCCGATTTCAGGAACACTGTATGCAGATACAAGATGGAAGGTCTGTATGATCCGGACTATATGGGGACGCAGCCTATTCCGCCATGCGATTACATGGAGATCGTGATGATTGGTCTTGGTGCTCCGGGTGAGAAGGGATGCACCGCTTTGGGCCTTCTCAATACGGTCTTTTCAAAGGGCTTGGACCTGGACGAAAGAAGGAGACGCGTCGAGGAAGATTATAAAATCAAAGTCGGTCAATCTTTCTATAAAGACATGGAGGCGATGACCACGAACCTAGATGAGGAACTTGAGGCCTATTACAGAAAACTAGGTGCGGAAGACCGTGATCGCAAATGGCTAGATGGTTCTATGAATCTGATATCAAAGGTCATGGAAGCCTGTTCCGTATCTTTCGAGGAAGCACTCATTATGTCTGGATTTGATGATGAAACAAGTCAGTTGCTGAGAGAAGAAGCTAAGAAGAGAACCTCATATTGAGGAGATAATATGAACCTAGATGAGGAACTTGAGGCCTACTACAAAAAACTCGGAGTGGAAGAGACCATCCCCATGTTGGCTAACATCATCATAGGCATAATGGAACGTGATTCAATCTCTTTTGACGAGGCTTTTTCTCTGGGATTTGACGAGGAGTATCGTGATCTCATCAAGTTGGAAGTGGAACGCCGTAACCTCAATCGAAGGACGAATTACAATGAGCGAAAAGGTCCCCGTATATGACAACCACATTCACATGAGCCCGTCCGGCAGGAACGTCGACGCTCTGAAGGAATATCAGGCAGCAGGAGGGACCGGTCTCACTCTGGTGACACTTCCCCATAAGGAGGTACCTATCGCATGCGGGAAGGATTTCGCGAGATCCTACGAGGTCACCTACAGTCTGGCCGATAGGGCGAAGGAGGAGACCGATCTAGAGATCAACATCGCTGTCGGACCCTACCCCATTCTTTTGATATCTCTGGCAGAACGGTACGGCCTGCAGAAGGCGGAGGAGATCATGATCGAGGGCATGGAATATGCCGCGAAGGATGTCGCAGAGGGCCGTGCGTGCGCCATAGGTGAGATAGGAAGGCCCCATTTCCCTGTCGACAAGGAGATATGGGACGCATCCAACAGGGTCCTGCTCAGAGGCTTCGAATTAGCAAGAGAGAACGATGTGCCAATCATCATACATTGCGAGAACGAGCCCGACACGAATGAGTCCCTCGCGCAACTAGCCGACAAGGCAGGTCTCGACCGCGGTCTCGTCGTCAAGCACTCCTCCCCGCCCCTTGTCGCCCCCGAGGAGACTCACGGCGTCATGCCGTCCATTCCCGCATCCAAATCCAATCTCAAGGAGGCCCTGTCCAAAGGTACCGACAGATTCATGATCGAGACGGATTACATCGATGATCTGGAGAAGCCCACTGCAATAATGGCGGTCACCACCGTCCCGAAGAAGGTGTCCGCATGGGTGGCGAACGGCCAGGTCCCCATGGAATCGATTTATAGGATATGCAAGGATATACCGGACTCGCTATACCATCGCTGAGGGAAGGAAATGACCACGAGGATCACATGCGTTTACGACGAGGGCTCCCAGCCCTACACCAGTCTGATCGGGGCCAAAGGCACGGCGCTCCTGGTCGAGAAGGACGGCAAGAGGGTCCTCTTCAACACCGGTCTACGCGATAGATACCTTATCCATAACATAGAGCATCTGGAGCTGGATTTCGATTCGATAGATGCAGTCGTGGTATCTCAGAGCAATCCCTGCGATTCCGCAGCCTTGAACGGTCTCCTGAAGAGGAGGGAGAAACCCGTCGACGTGTACTGTCCCGAAGGACTGTACGGGGACAGATCGTTCTTCTCCAGGGGAGTCGGTCTCTCCCAAGAGCACAAGGACAAGGCGGTCTTCCACCCGATAGGTTCCTGGCAGGAGATAATCCCGGGGATCTTCATCACGCCTTTCTACAAGGATGAGAGGGGGTACGGTGAGACGTTCCTGGTCGTCACTGAAGGCAACAAGGCCGCGCTTCTCAGCGGACGCTGCTCATGCTATCCCGATGCGGTCATCGCGGACGCCAAAGGCATGACGGGTAAGACCCTGAAGGCGTTCATCGGCCCGGTCTGTCTCGAGAAGAGGAAGAAGCCTGTTGCGAAGGCATACTCTGAGATGCTGGCCGAGATTCCGGATCTCTACATCAACCACTGCGTCGGCAGGGACGGCATCGTGAATCTCAGGGTGAACCTCGGTCTCGAAGGCGTGAAGGACTTCTACGTCGGCGACGTGTACACCTTGGAATGATACGATTCAGTATTCGAAGGCGTAGCGGTATCTCTTATCGTTTCTTATCGAGAAGATGTACAGCGTCCAGTGCTTGATGTCAGGCATCTCCACCAAGGGCGGGGTGTAATACCTCCTGATCTTCGGCAGGAACATTATCAGCAGGCTGACCAGGCACAGGCCGGCGATCGGCAGTTCGGTAGGCAGGATCGTTCTTATGAATGAGAATCTCAGCACGAATTCGTTCACCATTATGAATGCGATCTGGATCAGCATGGTCCTGCAGACCAGTCTCCATGATTTCTTCTGGGCGGAAGACATGTTGATCATGGACCTTATGCTCATCTCCGCGGATATCATGTTGGAGATCAGGATGAAGATGTATCTGGCGGCAAGCTCGGGTGTGGACAGGTTGAAGCTCACCGCAAGGGAGGAGTATGCGAAGAGGTTGGTCGACAGGTTGTAAGCCAGCATGACCTCTACCAGATACAGTATGACGGGCATCTTCCCGTTCTTGGCCCTCTCCTTGTCCGTTAACTCGGGCTTCATCATCGATAAGGGTTATAATTCGGCTGATTATAATCTGTTCTCATGGAGAATGCGGCATTAGATAGGTTCCTGAACTGTGTTCTGCAGCGTTCGCGGAAGGATAGGTTTCTGGATCCGTTGGTCATACTCCTCATTATACCGGGATCCCTGTTCATGGAGGGCATCATCATGCTCTCCATCTATCTGGATTGGGGGGTCGTTCCGAAGCTCTCCGTTTCTGGCCAATTATGTTTGGTGATGTTCCTGGTGATGGAGGTGTCATTCATTCTCTATATCCTGATGAAATCGATGACCTTCCATACCAGACGCGATGCGGTCTGGACGGAATCCCTCACAGAATATGCCGAGGGCAAGGGGAAGGATGTTTCGGAACTCAGGAGGCTCTCCGACGATATGGTATCGAATGTGATAGAGAGAGGGAGCCTTGTGGCATTCTTGGCATTCTTGGCAATCTCGTTTTTCATGTTATTGATTTTCTTCCTGATAGATCTCATAAGAACCCCTGAGGACACCCTACTGCTGATAGAGAACATCTTCATCATCGCGGTAATAGCTGAGGCCCTTGTCATCTTCATGCTCATCACTTTGAAGATGGACAGGCTTGACAGCACTCAATGCAGATTCACCGTTCTGTTCGAAGAGCTGATGGGTGATGAACTGATGGCCGGATGCATGTACCTCAAAAGAAGGGATATCAAGAAGGTCCAGGCGGTACTGCTGGTCCTGTCCTTCCTACTTTTCTTGACTGTGATAGTGACCCATGATATCCTGGAGGATTACGGGATAGTTCTGTACCATACGTCCTCCCCGATAGTTCTGTTCCTGATGATCTATTCTGTCCTGCTGTTCTTCTACACTGTCTACGTGATGAACAGGCATCTCAGGGCTCAATGGGGGTACGAGAGCAAGCTGCTGGCGATGATCTCCGTACACGAAGGCGTGAAATCGGTCAAGAGGGTCCAGACAGTATACGATGAGGACGATCAGGGGGACCGTCCAGCGGGCCGTTTCATCAAAGTGAAAAGAATGTTAAGACGTCTAGTCGACGAGATCTGAGAGTAGTATCCGGACAGGATTCTACATGCGGCGTCGGTACAGCGGAATCATCCTGATGTTTAGTTTCTATCTGGATAGCGTCGCGTTATATAGTATCAAAAAGATAGTATGTGCATGTCATCAACTATCGAGACTAAGATGAGCATCTGCGATAAGTACATCAGAGTCATCGCGGACCAGAGAGAGGACGGGACCATAGGGATCAAGGTGGAATCTGACTGCGATGCCCTACAGGGTTTCGCCGAGAATTTGACCATGGTCACCATGGACGATATCCTCAACTTCGAGACCAGCAACATTAACAAGGAAGAGGTGCGCGGGAACATGTCCATGATATGCGTAGCGCCGATCATGGTGTATCAGGCGGCATGGATGGAATGTGGGATGCTGTCCAGGAGGATATTCCCCAAGACTGGACCTATCATCATCGACATGGGCAAGGACGAATGATCGTCCTGTCCCTTCTCCCTTAGTAATAAATCATCATAGTTTGCATTTGCAGCAGTTGAGCTTCTCGCAGGGCTTGTTGTCTATCTTCCATTTGAGCGCCCACATCTTGATATCCAATATGATGTCCGTGAGTTCGAACCCGGCCGGGGTGAGACGGTATTCGCTCCTGATCGGTACCTCGGATGAGTCCACCCTGTGCTCGATCAGCTCCTCCTGTTCCAATTCCTTTAATCTCTCCGTGAGCACCTTGGGGGTGATGCTGACCATCCTCAGATGGAGTTCGGAGAACCTTATCCAATCACCGGATCTCCTCATTTCGAAGAGGATGACCATGGCCCATTTCTTTGAAAGGTAATCGAGAGTGTTGTACACTGTGCAGGTCTCGTGCATGCTTTCTGCTTAGAAACTCGGTGCTATTTATAGTCTAGTATCTATTTGAAATCTAATATCAAAAAGATATCGGAGAATGAGAAAATGAAATGCATGCAGTGTGAGGAGAGCATCGCCGGTACGGGATGCACCAAGAACGGTATTTGCGGAAAGAGCGGAGAACTGGCGGACAGGATGGATAAGCTGATCGCCTCCCTGATAGAGCTGTCATCGGCCACCATCGGCTGCAAGAATGAGGGATTCATCATGGAGATGGACGAGCACGTAGTGGATTCGCTGTTCATGACCCTGTCTAACACCAATTTCGATATACAGAGGATCGATGCCGCCATATCTGTCAGCGATTCCCTGATGAAGAGGGCGGGAAAGCAGTATTCGCTCTTCAATGGCGATTATTCCGTCGATACCTATGATTCGAATGAGGATCTGAAATCCCTGAAGCAGCTTCTCCTATTCGGACTGAAGGGACTTGCCGCATATTATCATCACGCCTACGTTCTGGGCGCATCAGACGCATCTGTCACCGCATTCATCAGGAAGGCGCTGGCGGCGATCAAGAAGGACCTGTACGCAGAGGAACTGATCGCACTGAACATGGAGTGCGGAGAGGTCGGTGCGAAGGCCATGGCCCTTCTGGACGAGTATAACGTTAAGTGCTACGGGAACCCCGAGATCACCCAGGTCAGGACCGGAGTGGGAAAGAACCCCGGTATCCTGATAACCGGACACGACCTAAAGGACCTGGAGCAGCTCCTGGAGCAGACCAAGGGCACCGGGATCGATGTCTACACCCACGGAGAGATGCTCCCCGCCCATGCCTATCCCGCATTCAAGAAGTATGACAACCTGGTAGGCAATTACGGTAACGCTTGGTACCTCCAGAAGGACGAGTTCGAGAAGTTCAACGGACCCATCGTCGCCACCACCAACTGTGTCCTCACCCCCAAGGACGGATACAGGGATAGACTGTTCACTACCGGCACCGCCGGTGTGGAAGGCGTCAAGCACATCCCGGAGAAGGATGGTAAGAAGGACTTCTCGGAAGTTATTGGCATGGCAAAGGGATGCTCCGCACCCACCGAGATAGATGACAAGGTCCTCACCATCGGATTCGCCCATGAGCAGACCCTTGCACTCGCTGGAAAGATCATAGATGCTGTCAAGACCGGGGCGATCAAGAGGTTCGTCGTCATGGCCGGATGCGACGGAAGGGAGAAGGGAAGGGAGTACTATACCAGATTCGCTCAGGAGCTCCCCAAGGACACAGTCATACTCACCGCAGGATGCGCCAAGTACAAGTATAACAAGCTGGACCTAGGGGACATCGGAGGCATCCCGAGGGTCATCGATGCTGGACAGTGCAACGACTGCTACTCCCTCGTGGTCATCGCAAACGCCCTCGCCGAGGCATTCAGCACCGATGTCAACGGACTCCCCCTGTCCTTCAATATCGCATGGTACGAGCAGAAGGCCATCCTCGTGCTCCTCGTGCTCCTGAAGCTCGGTGTCAAGAACATCATGCTCGGCCCCAGGCTCCCCGTGTTCCTTTCACCCGGAGTGACCAGCGTCCTGGTGGAGAACTTCGGCATCAAGGCTAACAGTGAACCTGCGGCCGACAGGATCATCCTCAACATAGAATGAGTCCATACCAGACAAAGACAAACCTTTTCCCGCAGTCAGACGGCTGCGGATCTCTCTTCTCCCGTCACGAGTTTTAACGGATTTTTGCAACAATCGTTCTCAACACCTAAATACAGGGACGATTAGTTGACAGTCGTGATAACATGCGTGCATGGCGTTTCAGAACTGCTGTGATGTTCGTTGCGATGACAGGCCTGCTTGTTGCCTTGGGTTCGATCGTAGGATACATTTTCAAGAATGTATGGACCGGATTCTACATCATGCTGGCCCTGTCACTGGTGATCACATTCGCATCGTTCTTCTTCTCGAAGAAGATGGCCCTCGCGGCCAACAAGGTGCATCTGGTCACACGCGAAGAGGAGCCCAGGCTCTACAACACCGTCGAAAGACTGGCCAACAAAGCAGGCCTTCCGATGCCTGAGGTAGGGGTCTCCGAAGTGCCCATGCCGAATGCGTTCGCAACCGGGCGCGGTCCGAAGGATGCCGCAGTGGTAGCTACAAGACCGCTTCTCAACCTGCTCAGCGATGAGGAGCTGGAAGGGGTCCTCGCCCACGAGCTCTCACACGTGAAGAACAGGGATATCTTGGTGATGTCCGTGGCAGCCGCCCTGGCATCGATCATATCGTTCGCGGCCAGGATGGCAATGTGGTCCGCCTTGTTCAGCGATAACAGGAATGCAGCGGGATTGGTGCTCCTGATCCTTGCCGACATCACCCTGCCCATCGCGGCGATGCTCATCCAGCTGGGTGTATCCAGGAACCGCGAGTACCTCGCGGACGAGACCGGAGCAAGGCTCACCGGCAAGCCCATGGCATTGGCCAGCGCACTGATCTCCCTCGAGAGGGGATGTTCCTCATCACAGAACACATACGACAATCCCTCATGCGCCAGCATGTGGATCTCGAGCCCTTACGGTAAGAAGAAGAGTTCCCTGACTGCCGCCCTGTTCAGGACACACCCTACCACTGAGGACCGTGTCGCCAGGCTCAAGCAGCTCGATGAGGAGATCAACGGAGTCCGTCACGCTTACTGAACGGGCTCCCATTTAGACAATTCATTTACCTTCGAGAGAGTGGATCCGCGTTTGATCTCCTCTCTCGTACGGTTCTCCCTTTCATGGACATCAAGCGAACGGTTCGCGACCTCCACGGCCACTTCCTTGGGAACGACTACTATTCCGCTCTCGTCCCCTATGATCCAATCCCCGGTGCGGACCCTCTGCCCGCCCACGGTGACCTCTATGCCGATTCCGCCGTAGCCCTTGGGCTCTCCGGCGCACGGAGCGACGGTCCTTGAGAATGCGGGGAACTTCAGGTCCCTTATGTCATCGATGTCCCTGATGGCCCCGTCTATGACGATACCGTGAGCGCCCATTACCATCGCCGAGCATGTTGCGAGCTCTCCCCAGACCGCTACGGGTGCGCCTCCGACATCCACGACGATGACGTCCCCTTCCTTCACCTTGTCGATGGCCTCGACAGGCTTCGCCCAGTCCCCGTTGGTGGTCTGGACGGTAAGGGCGCGCCCGACCATCCTCTGCCTGTGCTGGAGGGACTGGGGGACGATACCTATCATGACTCCCTGCTTGTGGAACGCATCGGATATGTTGCATGTGGACACCTTGGAGAAAGCCTCGAACAGCTCGTCCTCGGTGTACTTCTTCGAGATACCGGTATCGATCTTCGCTCCGGCCATGGCCTTCTTCACGTTCTCGGCGGCACCTTTGATGTCCCCGGTCTTGATGATGGCCCCGCCGACGATGATGTCCGTTGCACCAGCTTCTGCGTAGAGCCCGGCGTTCTCAGCGGTTATGCCTCCGGCGACCGCTACGGGTATGGAGACGGTCTCCACGACCTTTTTCAGGATGTCTATGGGGGGTTCCTCTCCCTTCATCTGCGTGTCTATGCCCATGTGCAGGCAGATGTAGGACACTCCGAGCTTCTCCACTTCCTTGGAGCGGGCGACCTTATCGGGCACGTTGATCATGTCGACCATTACCTCTGCGCCGTATTTCCTTCCGGCCATGACTGCCTCCTCGATGGTGGAGTCCTCAGAAAGACCCAGCACCGTGATAATATCCGCTCCGGCCTTGGCCATGATCTCCACTTCGACCCCTCCGACGTCCATGGTCTTGGTGTCGGCGATGATCTTCCTTCCGGGGAATTCCCTGCGCAGAGTGCGCACCGCCTCGGCACCTTCGCTCTTGATGAGGGGAGTACCTACCTCCACCCAATCCGCTCCTCCGTCCACGGCCTCGTGGGCGATGACAACGGCTCTGTTCAGCTGCATTAGGTCCAAAGCGATCTGCAATACGGGCATGTTCCATGATTAATCGATGCACCCTATATACCGATTGGGTTCGACATATTATGAACATGTTAGCAAAGAAAGCCACTCAGCTCGCCCGTCTATCATCACATTCAGCTCGATAAAACGATCATCATCGTGGCGGACCATCATCGTCATGTCCGCTAAAAAGCTAACCGCGAAGGATGGTCGGCAAATCCTTTAAGAATGGGAGCACATGACGTGACACCCGTCACGGCACAGCCCGGAGGACCTAGCATGTTCGGTTTGAAGAAGGAAGCAGAGAAGACAAGTCAGATGACAGCCGAGGAAGTCTATTCCATGGTCAGGTCAGCCTTCGACAAGGCCGAATTGAAGTACGGAGTCATCCCGGAGAATAAGATCATACAGACAACCTTCATGGGCGATGACCTTCCCATCAAGATGAACATCATCGTCGACGACATGGTCATCCGCTTCGTATGCCTCCTGGATTTCAGGGCAGCCTCTGAGAACTTCAGGGAGGTAGCATGGCAGCTCAACTGCATCAACAAGGAGCTGGTCTTCGGAGGATTCTATCTCGATCCCGAGGACGGTTTCGTGATGTTCGAGGATGCCTTCCCTTACAAGGAGGCCAAGGTCTCCGAGGAATTCATCCTCGCATTCTCCAAGCTCATGGGGCAGACCGTGGACAAGTACGACGGCGACCTGAAGAAGATAGCCGAGAAGGTTCAGCGTCCCTTCGACGACGCCATGTACGGATGATTTCTGGTGATGATGATGTTCGGTAAGAAGCTAGACAAGAAATTGCGCATACTCTTCCTCGACAGGAAGAACGATTACGTCTCGCAGGTCGCCGAGTATTTCGCCAACGAGATGTACAGCAACACATACGAGGTCTATAGTGCCGGTTTCGAGCACGATATCATAGACTGCGACCTCATCTCCGTGATGTATCAGAACGGGGAGGACATGAGAAGGCAGATCGCCAAGGACCTCAAGGACGATGAGCATCTCCCCAAGGACGACAACTACGATTACGTCATCTATCTGGAGCAGCCGATCTTCGACGAGTTCTCAAAGAAGTCCCCCTGGCAGGGACATCAGATTATCGCACCCATGAAGCTGAGGAAGGATTTCACCGCCACCGACGATGCCGAGCTCTACGACGAGTACGTCGAGGTCATCAATCAGGTCAAGGAATGGGTGAAGGAGAACCTCAGGGATCCCGAGAACCTTGCCAAACTGGTATCAGCATGATCCCGGTGATCATCTACGACAAATGTCAGTGCGACCCAAAGAAGTGCACCGCGAAGAGGATGATGAAGTTCGGCCTCGGAAAGGAGGCCAAGACCCTCTGGGCGATCCCCAAGGGATCGATAGTACTCTCTCCATTTTCGGATAAGGCAATGTCTCCGGCGGATATACATCACGCAAGGAAGGGGCTCGTCGTCATGGACCTCACATGGACGAACATCGACGAGTTCCCCAGGCTGAAGAATGTGGAAGAGAGGGCACTGCCGTATCTGCTGGCATCCAATCCGATCAACTGGGGCCGTCCGATGGAGCTGAACAGCGCTGAGGCCGTCATGGCCGCTTTGTATATCCTGGGCGAGAAGGAGCAGGCCGCACAGTTCTTAGAGAGATTCAATTGGGCACCGGAGTTCATGCGCCTGAACGGCGAGATGCTCGAGGATTATTCCAAGGCAAAGGACAGCACCGAAGTGGTCCGCATACAGAACGAGTATATCGAGGCCGTGACCAGACAGCGATCAGTCGCTCGACAGTATCGCATACAGCCAAAGATCGCTGAACGTCCCGTTGGGATTGCGCTGCGCATCGCGCATCACACCCTCGAACTTCATCCCGATCTTCTCCAGCACTCTTTTTGATGCTACGTTCTCAGGATGATGCGAAGCCTGGACCCTGTGAGCGAAAAGACGGTTTATCGCGAATTTCACCACAGCTGAAGTGGCCTCTGTTGCATATCCGTTGCCCCACCATTTGCTCCCAACGCTGTAACCTAGCTCGCAGGATTCCGATTCGTGGTCGATATCGAACAATCCTATCGACCCTATCACTTCGCCGTCGAGCGTTATCGCCCACCCGTAGAAATCCAGATTGTTGTCGTATTCCCACAGATGGCGCCGTATGAACTCGTATGTTCCTGCCAATGTCTCGCACGGACTGAAACTGATGTACCTGTTCACGAGAGCATCCTTGCCATAGTTCTCGTAGGTCTGTTCGGTGTCCGATTCGCGGAAACGCCGAAGCACCAGTCTGTCAGTGACTATATCCATAGTTCCTAGACGTCTCATCGTCATCCCCTCCAGATGACTATTGGAAAATTATCGTCGTCTCGGTTATATAGCCGTTTTGCGAAAAGTGAGATTCGCAGACGCAGGTTGTCATTCCTTGAATCTTGACCGAACTTTTTCTCTAATATCGGAAGGTATCATCTGAATACTTTTATCAAGAGTCCATCCATCGGCAATCATTCTTTTGACGATTTCAACATTGCTTTCAATCAGAAGCTCCTTTTGTTTAGACATCTGTTCAGCGGTATAGAGCTCTCCGGATTCCAGCATCTTTTGTATCTTTTCCTCCACCCTGTCCTCGATGATGGCCTCTCTGAGATCGCTGCCCATGCTCATCTAATCACTTTCCAGATTCCTTCTTTCACTCGCTTATGATCCTTTTTCTGACTTCGCCCTGGTATTCTTCAGGGATGTATTGAAGACTCTTGTCTAAGGCTATTCCGTCATCCATCATCTTTTTGACGATTTCGATATCATTCTCAATTTGTTCCTTTCTTTTTTGTTCAGCGGTATAGAATTCCCCAGCTTCTATTCTTTTCTGGATCGCTTCCTCCACCCTGTCCTCGATGATGGCCTCTCTGAGATCGCTGCCCATGCTCATCCTTATTCGCTCCTTATTCGCAAACAACAAAAAAAGATCAATTGGAATCTGTAATCCTCTTTTCAACTTCCTCTCTGATGTCGGAAGGTATCATCTGAAGACTTTCATCGATAGGCATCCCTTTGTTGATCAGTTTTCTTACAGTCTCGGCATGGCTTTCGATCAGAAGTTCCTTTTGTTCAGCCATCTGTTCAGCGGTATAGAATTCCCCAGCTTCCAGTCTTTTCTGGATTGCTTCCTCCACCCTGTCCTCGATGATGGCCTCTCTGAGATCGCTGCCCATGCTCATCCTTATCCTCTCCAGGCTTTCGGATAATTCATTGTCGATTCTGATTTTAAAAGCGTCGGCGATACGATTTTCGCGCTCCTTCTTCCCCAGTTCGTCTGTGAATATGGTGTTGAGGATGCCCAGCATGTCATTCGGGACCTCCGAATCGGGGCTCCCTATGTTCACGAACAGTATATCGACGAGATCCATCTCCGGTATCCTGATCCCGGTGTCGGATGGCCATTCGCACACACCTTTCATTTTGTATCTGATTATTTTGTTCCTGTAGTCCGCATTAGGATGCAGCATGATCCATACCGCGTACACCTTCTTCACCTTCCCGTACTCCTGTTTCCTGAAGTCCTTGTCCTTCTGGTCGCTGAGCAGGTATGAGGCGTAGACCATGGCCCTGTTCGTAATCGGATAGCCGGGATTGCTCCTTCCCTGCCCTTCCACACCGAGTATGAGCCCCACCCTGTCCTCCTTCGAGGGGAACCTGATGTCGAAGATGCAGTCGGCGTTCACCATGCCCATATGGCTGTTCCTCAGCTCGGTCTCCCTTCCGGTGATGTACTCCATCCCATCAGGCGAGAGGCATCCCTTGATGTAGTCCAGATCTTTGTCCTTCAGTTCGGGGATCCAGTCCCTCACGAGTCTCGCCAGAATATCGGTTCTGTGCATCACCGATTTGAATGCCGCGTCGAATTCGTTCTCGTTCTTGTCAATCGTGTCGTGTTCCGTGTTTTTGTCCATCGAAGTCACGGACACATGTTGTTGTTCTTCGGAATATAAAGGGCCGATACTGCGGTCAATATGACAATTATTAACAGTGTTAATAATCGGTGTGAAAAATGCGTGTTCCGACCTCATCCGATGCATTCTTAGGTTACCCTTTCCGACGTCGGAGACAACGTATCATATACTTCGGCGATGTATTCCGAAGGGCGCATGAACGACAGCACTCTAGAGATGATATGGGAAGCCCTGGGGAACGAGAAGATTACCACCAGGGATGCCAGCGAAAGGCTCGAGAATCTATTCGGCTACCGCTGCCCTGACGATCTGGCCAAGACCCTTTCCAAATACCGCAAGGAAGGGACCGTGAAGGGAGAGATCTCCATGGACCTCGGCGGATGGGTCTGGTGGGTGGATGACGAGTGCCGTTCAAAGGGGGGATTGCAGTGACATACGAGGACAGCGAGATAGCGAAGGTATGGGAGACGGTGCTCTCATCCGACAAGTACCGTGTTATGATAGCGGATATCAGCGATAACTATCCCCAGAAGAAGAGCGTGAACGTCGATTACGACGACGTGAACATGTACGACATCTCCTTCGCATCGTATCTCCTCGAAGAACCCGACAGGTGCCTCGAGATCGGAAGGAAGGCCGTCATGGACCTTGTCCCCAACATAGACCGCCCCGGCCACGGCATAAACGTGAGATTGTTCAACCTTCCGAGGGACGCGAAGGTCGACATCAGGAATCTTAGGGCGGACCATCTCGGAAGGCTAGTAGCCGTGGAGGGATTGGTCAGGAAGGTCACCACCGTCAAGCCCCGTATCACATACGCTCTTTTCAGATGTGCCAGATGCGGTTCGGAGATATGGATGGAGCAGACGGGGATGATCCTCAAGGAACCCCTCATGTGCAACAATCCCGACGGGAGCTGCAACAAGCAGGCGACGCGTTTCATACAGGATCTGAAGCAGTCCACCTATACCGATACGCAGAAGATCGAGATACAGGAGAGGCCTGAGGGTCTCAGGGGAGGTTCTCAGCCCGAGAGGCTGGTCGGTTACGTCGAGGACGACATCGCAGGAATCGTCACCGCGGGTAACAGCGTCACGCTCAACGGTGTGCTTCGCTCGGTCGAGAAGTACGAGAGGGACAAGTCCACAGTGTTCGAGACCTATCTCGATGTCATATCCGTCGATTTCGAGCAGCACGAGTACGACGAGATACAGATCACGGAGGAGGACGAGAGGAACATCATCAGCATGTCCAAGGACCCCAACCTCTACAACAACATCATCAAGTCCATCGCGCCCTCCATCTTCGGTATGGAGGAGCAGAAGAAGGCCATCGCACTCCAGCTCTTCGGCGGATGCCACAAGGAGATGGACGACGGTACGAATCTCAGAGGGGACATCCACATCCTCATGATCGGAGATCCCGGAGTCGCCAAATCGCAGATCCTGAGGTATATGAGCAGTCTTGCTCCCAGAGGAATCTACGCATCCGGTAAGTCCGCATCGGCGGCAGGATTGACGGCAGCGGCGGTAAGGGATGACTTTGGAGACGGAAGATGGACGTTGGAGGCGGGTGCGCTCGTCCTGGCCGATAAGGGTTTGGCATGCATCGATGAGTTGGATAAGATGACGGACCAGGACAGGTCGTCGCTGCACGAGGCGATGGAGGCCCAGAGGATATCCGTCGCGAAGGCGGGAATCAACGCAACCCTCCAATGCAGATGCTCCATGTTGGCAGCCGCCAACCCCAAATACGGAAGGTTCGAGGAGGAGACCAGCATCTACGACCAGATAGACCTGCCCGCACCTCTGGTGTCGCGTTTCGATCTGATAGAGATCCTCACTGACAAACCCGATAAGAAGCACGACCAGCAGCTGTCCTCACATATCCTGGACACCCAGAGGAGAGGAGAGGCCAGGATGCTCCCTGAGGGTACGGAGATAGAGGACCTCGACATCAACGACATCATGACCAGGACGAACATCCTGAAACCAGTGTACGACATCGAGACCCTGAGGAAGTACGTCGCGTACTCCAAGCGCATAGTCCCCGTCATGACGGAGGATGCCCAGAGGATCATACAGGAGAGTTTCCTGAGGATCAGGGGTCTAGGGAGCGGAGGGTCCGTCCCCATCACCGCCAGGCAGCTCGAGGGATATGTCCGTCTCTCCGAGGCATCTGCCAGGATGCGTCTGTCACGCACGGTCACCGAGCAGGATGCGAACAATGCCGCGGAGCTCATCGAGGCCTATCTGAACAGGATCGCAGGGAACGGTGACGGAACATACGATATTGACAAGATCGCCAGCGGTGTTTCCACCAAGGACCGCAACAAGCTGGACATAGTGCGCGGAATCCTGAGGGAGTTCGGAGCGGACGGTCTGACCACCGAGGAGATAATCCGCCATGCCGAAAGTCAGGGACTCCAGCCCAGCGAGGTGGAGCGCACGCTCAAGACGCTCAACGACGGCGGGGAAATATTCAAGAGTCCCTCAGGCATCTATAGGATGGCCTGATAACATGTTCGCGAAGATCCACAGGAACGAGAGGGACACCATCCTTGCTGCATGCGACGAGGAACTGGTGGGCAGGTCCTTCAGGGACGGCACAGCCAGACTGGATGTCAGCGAGATATTCTACAAGGGAGAGGTCCTGGACAGGACCGGTATGGCGGAGCGTATGAAGAACGTCTCCATCATGAATCTGGTCGGATCCGAGGTCGTGGCGATAGCCATCGAGGAGGGATACGCCTCCGCCGAGGACGTCATCGAGATCGACGGCGTCAAACACGTTCAGGTAGTGTTATTGTGAGCTTCTGCGTCAAGTGCGGCCGCGACTGCGAGGAATCCCTGAACGGGATGTGCATCGACTGCTGGCTTGACGGCCGTAAGCTCACCGAGCTCCCGCACCATGTGGACCTGAAGGTCTGTACGAACTGCGGGGAGTTCCTTTTCGGTGACAGATGGGTAAAGAAGGAGCTCACGGAAGCGGTCCAGGATGCGGCCGCGGACAGCCTGAGCGTCATACGTGATGCGAAGGTCGTCGGGGTCAGCACCGAATACGAATGTCAAGACCCCTATGTGTATGTGGTCAACGTCTACACCGAATGCGACGTCATGGGCTACATCGCTCAGGACAAGGCATCTACGATCGTCCGTATCAAGAATAATGTCTGCAAGAGGTGCTCCAGACAGCTGGGCAGCTATTACGAGGCGATCCTCCAGATACGCACGGGGGCCAAGGGAGGTCTGAAACCGGAGCAGAAGGAGGAGGCGCTGGCCTTCACCGAGGAATATGTCGCAAGGGCGGTATCGACCAACAAATCACTGTTCATCACGAAGATGGAGCTCGTCACCGGAGGTGTCGACGTCTATCTCTCATCAATTTCTCTGGGAAAGAATCTGGCGAAGGAGTTCTCGGAGGTGTTCTGCGCAGAGACCAAGGAGTCCCCGAAACTCGTCGGTCAGACCACGGATGGGCAGGACATGTACCGCCTCACCTATCTGGTCAGATTGCCGGAGTACC
This sequence comes from Thermoplasmata archaeon, assembly GCA_015063285.1. Taxonomy (NCBI): domain Archaea; kingdom Methanobacteriati; phylum Thermoplasmatota; class Thermoplasmata; species Thermoplasmata archaeon. The sequence continues at coordinate 257,234 of SUST01000001.1, read as the reverse complement.
ATGTCGGGGATGTCGTGATATTCGAGAACAGGTACTGTAAGCTCACTCGTGTCTCCGGGAGCGGAGGACGTGTGCTGGACCTCATGAACTTCAGGGAGAGGTCTGTGAGGAAGTCGGATATGCCGGACATTAAGCTGTACGAGAAGGCAGACGATCTGAAGGAGGCCACCGTCGTCAGTCCAGGCGCAGGGGAGATACAGGTACTCCATCCCGACAACTATTCCACCGTAGATCTCAGGATCCCCGAGGGATACGAGGTCGGGGAGACCGTCAGGACTGTCGTCATCGACGACGTTCTCTACCTGGTCCCTTGAAAATAATATTTTTCTACTGAATAGTGTTACCACCGATCATGAAGGTAGGCATCGCTCTCTTGATGGCGGCGGTATTGCTGGTCTCGGCAGTGTCGTTGGATGATCAATCCGATGCCTCATCTATCATAGTGACCGATGGAATCGGGAACACCCTCACCTTGGACCACCCGGTGGACAGGATAATCACCGTCGGTACGGGGATCACAGCTACTGTGATCGGCATAGGTTCGCTCACGAAGATCTCCGTATGCGACAACTATGCTTACAACAACAAGGATCCGATCTTCGACGGGTTGAGGGAGCTGGTCGCAGAAGGAAAGGTTCTGGCAGGAGGGAACATCTACTCCAGCGGAATTGATCAGCTGAAGAAGGATATCATATATGTGGCGGATCCGGAATCCGGGAACTTCGACAGGGAGAATGATGTAGTGGTCGTAACCGGCTCCGAGACGTACCGCAATAACATCGTCCCTTACCTGAAAGAGAACAAGTTCAGGAATATCATGCAGTGGTCCGATATCACTGAGTATGACGACATCATAGGTTTTGCGGAGACCGTCTCCATGGTCTGCAGCGGAAAGGTCGTCAAGGCCGTGGACGATATGCGTTTTGTCACGGAATATGTGGAGGACACGCTCGAGCGCGAGAAGCCCGTGCAGAAGAATGCTTTCTATGTGACGTTCTCAGCGAACGTCTTCAAGGTCGGGAACAAAGGGTCTCTGGCGACATCGATGATAATCGAGGCTGGAGGGAACGCATTCACAGTGGATCCCTCGCAGAAGGCCAGCACATACGAGGCCAACATCACCGACCTGGTATCCAAGCATCCCGGATGTCTGGTGTTCGTTGACAATTCCATCGTATCGGATCAGGATAAGCTCAAGATGCTGACCGCGCAGGTCGGCGACAGCGCGAAGCTGGTGCCCCTGCAGAGCATTTGGAATAACTACACCCTGAAGAGCTCAGAGGGCCTTTGGACTATGGCTTGCGCCATGTACCCCGATCTCTTCGAGGGGGATGTGCCTTCGATAGACGATTACGACGAGGTAGGGATGACAGGATACTTCCTTTCCGGATTGGCGATGGTCTGCATCGTCATCGGGGGTTCGTATCTGCTGATCTGGAGGAGGCCCTGACATGGATGTGAGGATGAAGACCGGGATTGCATTGGTCGTCCTGATCATGGCTGCGCTGTTCTGCATCTTCAAGGACCTATCATGGGTGTCCGCCAACATCTCATACAGCTTCCAGGAGGTCTGGGATGCCCTTATCGGGAACGGATCGTGGGCATCCGAGAGGATCATTCGCGATCAGAATGCGCCCCGTGTCGTGGCCGGCATCCTCGTCGGTGCGGGACTGGCGGTCACCGGTTCCGCGATGCAGGCAGTGTTCAGGAACCCGCTCGCTTCGCCTTACATCCTCGGACTGTCATCGGGAGCCTCCCTGGGAGCCGCGGCAGGGATGATATTCACGATTCCGTTCATCCCCGCGGTACTCGTATCGCCGATCCTGGCGTTCGTGACCTGCTTCCTCACCATGATATTGGTCTATTCCATGGCCCGTGCCGGCGGGAGCGTGCGCACGGAGACCCTCATCCTTTCAGGAGTTGCAGTATCGGCCCTGATGTCCGCTCTGGTCTCTTTCATGACATTCATCGCCGGGGACAAGCTGGAGGGTATAGTGTTCTGGTCGATGGGTAATCTGGGCAACGCAGATTGGAATGAGATCGCATTCATGATCCCGGTGATCATCGTCTGTCTGATATTGCTGATAACTCAGGCCAAGCCCCTCAACGCCATGATGATCGGCGACATACACGCTATGGACTTGGGAGTGGACGTGAAGAAGACCAGGCTGTTCGTCCTGATCCTTTCCACGCTGATGGTGGCCGCTGCGGTATCGTTCGTCGGTGCGATTGGATTCATCGGTCTGGTCATTCCGCACATAATAAGGATACTGATAGGTCCCGACAACCGCCGTATCATGCCCCTGAGCATCATCGGGGGAGCATGTTTCATCCTCATCTGCGACTACATATCGCATGTCATCGCACCCCAGTTCGGTACCCTGCCGATAGGGGTCACCACCGCACTGATAGGAGCGCCGATCTTCGTCTATCTCCTGATCAGAAGGCGCAGGGAGGTGGGTTGGAATTGAGTTTCGAGGTCAAGGCACTCAGGTACGATTACGGGGACCATATGGTCCTCGACGGCATCGACCTGCCCATAGTGGAGGGGGAGATCATAGGCATCCTAGGTCAGAACGGATGCGGCAAGACCACCCTGCTGAAGAACATGAACAGGAATATCAGGCCGCTGAGCGGATGCGTCATGCTTGACGGGGAGGATATACAAGACCTCACCAAGAAAGAGATCGCGTCCAAGATAGCTGCTGTTCCGCAGACCAACGAGATACATTTCGCATTCACCGTCAGGGACATAGTCGCGATGGGCAGGATGCCCTTCCAATCGATGATGGGAGGGGAATCCGCAGAGGATTCCCGCATAATCGATGAGGCTATAGAGAAGACCGGCCTGACCGCTTACAGGGACAGGCACATCAACACGATGAGCGGAGGGGAGAGGCAGAGGGTCATCATCGCAAGGGCCATCGCCCAGACACCGAAAATCCTGCTTATGGACGAGCCCACCCTGCATCTGGACATCAGCATGCAGATAGACGCGCTGAAGCTGGTGCATGCCCTTTCGAAGAATATCGGGATGACCGTAGTCATCGTCTCTCACGATCTTCCGTTGGTCTCCAGGTACTGCGACAGGATCGTCATGATACACGACCACAAGATCTTCGCCGTGGGAACGCCCGAGGAGGTGCTCACGCCGGAGAACATGCGCACCGTCTTCAACGTGGATGCCGAGTTGATGAAGGACAGCAAGACGGGCATGAACACCGTGGCCATCCATGACTCCCTCAATGAGCTTTGATAGTTCAGTATCATCTGAGCGACAGATAAAATACAGGCAAAATTGTGCAGTGTATCATGATAAAACTGCCTGAGCCCGTAGAGGACGTCGTATACAACCTCCTCCGTCTGGCGAACACCAAGCTTCCCGAGGACATCGGATGGGCCATGGAGGCCGCCTCCGGATGGGAGCAGAATCAGATCGCGTACACTCAACTCGGTGCGATCATGGATAACGTGAAGAAGGCCGAGCACGCCGGAATCCCGATGTGCCAGGATACCGGTATCCCAGTGTTCTATGTCAGGGGAAAGTTCGATTCTTCCATCGGAAAGGATATCGCGAAGGCAGTTGAGAGGGCTACGAAGGATATCCCCCTCAGGCCCAACACGGTCGACCCGATCACTCGTGAGAACTGCGGTCTCAATCTCGGTCCCGGCATGCCGATCATCCATTACATCCCGACCGACGACGATTTCACAGAGATCACCGTGCTCCCCAAGGGAGCAGGCTCGGAGAACATGACCCGTCTGGCCATGCTCAATCCCGCCGACGGTATCGAGGGGATCAAGAAGTTCATCATAAACTCCGTACTTGACGCCGGAGGGCGTCCCTGTCCGCCTACGGTCGTGGGCGTGGGCATAGGAGGGACATCCGATGTCTGCGTATCCATGGCGAAGGAGGCTCTGCTCATACCGATAGACGAGGAGAACCCCGATCCCGAGCTCAGGAAGCTGGAGGAGGACATCTTCATAGCATTGAACAGCTCCGGTCTGGGCCCCATGGGCCTCGGAGGTTCCACCACATCCCTCGGAGTGAGGATCAAGAAGTGCGCATGCCACACGGCAAGCCTGCCGGTCGCGGTCAACATCGGATGCTGGGCAACCCGCCGCGCATCCGCCAAGATCACCGACAACGGTGTGGAGTACTCGCAGGGGGTGAAGTTCTGATCGGACTCACAGCCCCTCTCTCGGAGGATGCCGTCAGGTCCCTGAAGGTCGGGGACACTTGTTATCTCAACGGCCCCGTCATCACAGGGCGCGACGAGCTGCATATCAGGGCACTTGAGTACGATATGCAAGGCAAAGAGGTGCCTAAAGATCTGGACGGTTCCGTCCTGTATCACTGCGGCCCTATCATGAGGCAGAGGGAAGACGGTTCCTGGGCGGTCGTCGCGGCAGGACCAACAACATCCGCCAGGATGAACAAGCTCGAGCCTGATTTCATCAGAAGGTTCCATATTCGTGCGGTCATCGGTAAGGGAGGCATGTCTAAGGAGACCATCGACGCCATGAAGGAGGTCGGATGCGTCTATCTCGCAGCGACCGGAGGCGCGGCGGTCAGCCTCGCAGAGGGTCTGCGCAAGTGCACCGGAGTGGACTGGCTGGACCTAGGCATGGCAGAGGCTATGTGGAGGTTCGACACCGAGAAGCTTGGACCGTTGGTGGTCGCCATAGATGCGAACGGCAACAGCCTCTACGATCAGGTTAACAAGAATCTGGTAAGGCCTTAATCGTCCTTCTCTTCTTCGCGCTCTTCCTCGATGGTGACCACAGGGAGGTCGTTGATGACGGCCAGACCTTCGACTTTTGTGGGCTTCCTTATCAGGTAGACCGCAAGGATGGCGACCATCAGAAGTATGAGGAGTCCGAAGAGCTCCAGCGTGTGCGCCAGATCGAGTCCGAAGATTAGGATGTGGCTCTTCTCCTCGATGGAGATGTTCATCGATTCCTTGGAAGGTTCGATACCTTCTTCCGTCCAGGTCACGAATCCGGATGCGGTGACCGTCATCTTGTAAGAGGTACCGCTGGGGCAGCTGATCGAATAGTAACCGAACTCGTCCGTCTTGGTGGTCAGGATGGATGTGGACGATTCCAGCGTGACCGTCGCATCCTCGATAAATACCGTGCTTCCGCCGATCTGACTGCTGACCGTTCCGAACATCGTTCCGATGGTACGGGAGACAAGTGCGGTGTATCCTGAATCGTCGTAGAGGCGATGGCGGCCGTCCACTGTATGATTGTCGATGAGCTCCAGCCTGTAGAGGTCTGAATCCCCGGCCTTATTCAGTTCCGAGCTCCATCCCTTCACCGTGAAATCATCGATGTTGAACGAGATGTATTGGATTGAGGGGTCGTATCTGATCTCGAAGTATCCGTCATCCTTAGTGAATGTGTGCGCGTAGGGCTGACTCATGGAATACCAGACGGTGACCTGGACTTCGGCGATGGGTTCGCGTTCCATCTGCGGAGGGATGTTGAAGACGTATCCTACCAAGTAATCAATCGGCTGAGGATCGTCCTCGTCGCCCTCTTCGGCATCGAAGGAGGCGGCCGCTGCGAACGAAAAGACCATCGCCACCGCTGCAAGCAGTGCCAATGTGATGCCGCACACCTTCGTATTCATGAGGTTCCGAAGCATTTTGTTAATATTTATGTGGCTCGTATCGCGGAATCCGTCAGATGTCGACAGTGAGGTGCACCTTCTCTTTTCCGAAAACCGTGGAAAAAACGGTCAAAAGCTAAAACGGTGATGTTATCAAAAAAGATGCTGGCTTAAGGTTCTAAGTCACAGTTTTTTAGGGTTGACTAATAAAAGTTTTTATTCTAGCTCGTATTGGGTTAAACGATTGTTTCCTATGGTTGACAGAGTAGACAGGACATATTCAAAAGACGAGGTCATGAACATGATGGAGCCTCTGATCTCCACATGGTTCAATGAGAAGTACGACGACCTCACCATACCTCAAGCGAAAGCCATACCTGTCATCCATCAGAGGCGCAACGTCCTTGTTTCTTCCCCGACGGGGTCCGGAAAGACCCTGACGGCATTCACCAGCATCATCAACGAGCTGACCCGCTACGCCAGGGAGGGCACGCTGGAGGAGCGCGTCTACTGTATCTACGTATCCCCGCTGAAGGCTCTCGGTAACGATGTCAACCGCAACCTGAATACACCTCTGGCCGAGATGAGGGAGGTCGCCGAGAGGCACGGTATGAACATCCCGAACATCACCGTGGCCGTGAGGTCCGGGGACACTTCGCAGGCGGAGAGGCAGAAGATGGTCCGCCATCCGCCGCACATCCTCATCACGACACCGGAGAGTCTCGCCCTGATCCTCGCCGCTCCTAAGTTCAAGGATGCGTTCAAGAAGGTCGAATGGGTGATCCTGGACGAGATCCATGACATATGCGATTCCAAGAGGGGAGCGTTCCTCTCGCTGACATTGGAGCGTCTCAGGAACCACTGCGAGAACGATTTCGTCCGTATCGGACTGTCTGCGACCTTAGCGCCCATAGAGGAGATAGCAGCGTATCTCGTGGGATGCAATCCGGACGGCACCCCGAGGGACGTAGCATTGATCGAATCGGGTTCAAAGAAGACACTGGACCTTCAGGTCATCTGTCCGACGAGGGACCTCACCGCACTGTCATCGGACATCGTCAACTCGATGATGTACGACACGCTCAAGGAGCTCATAGACGCCCACGACACAACACTGGTGTTCACCAACACGAGGTCGGGAGCCGAGAGCGTCGTATACAAGCTGAAGGAGCGCGGACTGGAGAACATCGAGGTCCACCACAGCTCCTTGGGAAAGGATATCAGATTGGACGTGGAGGAGCGTCTGAAGCACGGGGAGATCAAGTGTGTGGTTTCGTCCACATCCCTTGAGTTGGGAATTGATATCGGTTCCGTCGATCTGGTCTGTCAGATCGGATCCCCCAAGTCGGTCGCCAAGGGACTCCAGAGGATTGGAAGGAGCGGTCACAGCTTCGGAAAGGTGGCCAAGGGAAGGCTGCTGGTGTTCGATCCCGACGATCTCGTCGAATGCGCAGTGATGTGCCGTGCGGCGCACAGGGGCGACATCGACCGCGTGGGGATACCCGAGAACTGTCTCGACGTCCTCTCACAGACCGTCGTCGGTATGAGTCTGGACAACAGATGGGACATCGATGAGGCATACGACCTGATCAAAGGTTCCTATTGCTATCGCAACCTCCCGAAGGAGAGCTTCATGCAGGTCATCAGGTACCTGGGGAGCAAGGATGACTTTGAGGGAGTGTATTCCAAGATATGGTATGACGAGGAGGAGAACCTGTTCGGTAAGAAGAAGGGTTCCCGTATGATCTACTTCATGAACCTCGGAACGATCCCGGAGGAGGCCAACTACCGTGTCATCAACAACCACGGAACTGTCGCCGGGGAACTGTCCGAGAAGTTCGTCGAGAGGCTGTCGCCCAGGGACGTCTTCGTCCTGGGAGGGAGGTCCTTCGAGTTCGTCCGCTCCAAGGGTATGACCGCCTATGTGAAGGAGGCCAACGGAAGGAAGCCCACCGTTCCCTCATGGGCGGGAGAGATGCTCCCCAGGTCTTTCGACCTGTCCATGGACGTCGCCATCTTCAGGAGGGAGATGTCGCAGAGGATCCTCCAGGACGAGAGGGAGGCGATCAAGGCCATATCGGAGGAGTTCGATGTGGACGAGGGTTCCGCAAGGAGCGTATATTCATATTTCAAGGAGCAGGACGCCGTCGCAGGCTTCATACCCGACGACAAGAAGCTTGCAGTCGAGGAGTACATCGACCCTTCGGGCAACCAGAAGCTCGTGTTCCACTTCCCGTTCGGACGCAGGGTCAACGATGCGCTGTCCCGTGCGTACGCCCACAGGCTCACAGGGATGCTGGGGGCCAACGTTTCCGTTACGATATCCGATGACAGCTTCATGCTGGGATGCCCCAGGACTTTCGATCTGGACAAGCTTCCGGGATTGATCAAGGCCAACGAGCTGGAGACCGTCCTCAGGAAGTCCCTGAAGGATTCGGAGATCTTCAAGCTCAGGTTCAGGCACACCGCCGCCAGGAGCTTCATGATCCTCAGGAACTACATGGGCCGCCCCATATCGGTCAACAGGCAGCAGATCCGTTCCACCTATCTCCTGGAAGCGCTGGGAGGCATGGAAGGCGTCCCTGTCATCGAGGAGACCTACAGGGAGGTCATGGAGGACGACATGGACATCAAGAACGCCAAGTACGTCCTCAATCTGCTGGATTCCGGAGATATGCAGCTCAACCTCATCCGTTTCTCAGGTACGCCCTCCCCGTTCGCACATTCAGCCATCCTGTCGGGATTCTCGGACATCGTGCTGATGGAGGACCGTTCCGCACTGCTCAGGGAGCTCCACAGGAAGGTCCTGTACCGTGCCCTCGGTGACAGCGTCAGCGAGTTCGAGTTCGACGAGGACCAGATTGTACCGTATTATGCCCAGAAGCCCACGCGTATAACATGCAAGGACGACATACCGAAGCTCCTCATGGAGACGGGTCCCCTGCAGGCTCTGCGCGAGAGGGGGAGGAACATCTACTCCTACACTGACGAAGACAGGAAGACCGTCGACGGCTGGGTTCGCGAACTTATGCATTCCGGCGAGATAGGCACCGTGTTCCTGGACGACCCCCACATCATGGTGGCCGACGAGCTTCCGTTCTATGCCGCCGCTACCAGGAAGGAGCGCGAGCTCAACGAGACCGACAAGGACGTCTACGGCGCCATAGACATGGACACCCCGATGAGCGAGATCGTGGAGAAGCTGGAGATCAGCGAGGATATGACCGTCAGGTCCCTCAGGAAGCTGGAATCCATGTATCTGATCACCAGGTCAGACCTCTCCGGAGGGAAATGGCTGTTCGGACGCGTGGAGTATCCCGAGATCGACAGGAACGACGCCACCGACCGCATAGTCATGAGGTACCTGGACTGCTTCGCACCCGCGACAGTCCAAGAAGTGGCATTCTCATTATCAATTACAGAAGAACAGGCCAAGGCATCGCTGGAATCCCTTGTTGCCAACGACGATGTCGTGAAGGGCAGGTTCCTGGTATCCGAGAACGACCAGTACATGCTCAAGATCGACCATATGAGACTTAAGGCCGGTCATGACAACATCTACAGCTACGAGGCTGTGGAGCGCTACAGGCTGACCAAGGGCCAGCATTTCAAGACTATCAAGGAGTTCTTCGACTTCCATGGCTCCGCGGGCAACGAGCTGGACGTCTACAACAGGGTGGACGGGTTCGACCTCAGCGAATGGTACGAGATGAGAAAGAACGGAGACATACAGCTGGGAAGGTTCGTCAGAGGCAAGGTCAGGTTCGTGATGAGCGACGATGCCGACAGGTACGCCGCCATCAGGACCGACGAGACATCCCCCGGCGACGAGGAGCTGCTTGATGTCATCGACCGCATGGGCACCGCCACTCTGAGGCAGCTGGTGGCGGAGACCGGCAAAGAGAAGGATGTCATCCGCGACACCGTCATGCGCCTCGACCGTTCCCTGCGTATCATCCGCGCCTTCAGCGAGAAGGAGGACTGGGGTACCGAGAACACCTACGCCGTGTTCTATCCAGGCGATGTGGAGGGCGATCCCGCCAAGGACCTCATAGCGAAGGCCATCAGGGCGTACGGCCCGCTTCCCGCTTCCGCTCTGCGGTACATCGTCGGTGTCCCGCTGGACGTCATAGAGGAATGCGCCGCGGACATAGGCGCGAAGGTCGTGAGCGTAGGGGAGGGCCAGAGTCCCATGTACATCATGGAGGACGAGATCCCCGCATTGGAGCACGTGGAGGAGCAGGAGTACCCCATCAGGCTGCTTTCCCTGTTCGACCCCGACCTCGGTTCCAAATGGGCCGAGATCTCCGCGCGTTACGGCGACAGATGGATCTTCCCGCTGGTCAAGGGCAACAACATAGTCGGAGCGCTGGAGATCTGGGAGATGTCCGGTGTGATCGAGATCCGCTCCATGGACCTGGACGACCCCGCGATGCTTCCGGAGGTCCTCGATGCCGTGGACGGAATGATGGGATTCTACAAGCAGAAGAACATCGAGATCGTCCGCATAAGGGAGGTCATGGGCACCGACACCGAGAAGCTGGAGGACGACGTCAGCAAGGTGATGGAGGATCACGGATACGTGCTCGTCAACGGATTCTACGCGAAGGGACGCTTCGATCCCTGGACGATGACCGAGGAGCAGATGATCACGTACGTCTTCACCAAGCAGAGGGTGTCCAAGGCCAATAAGTATAGGACCGTGGACGAGTGTGTGGAGGTCCGCGGATACATCAGGGGCGACCAGGAGGTCATGACCCGTGTGGCCGAGAAGACCACCATGAAGAAGCAGATCGAGAAGGGCAACCTCATGAAGATGACATTGGTCCCCGGATACCAGGGATACACTAATGCGGAGCACGGAGCCATCTTCAAAGCCATGAAGGCATATGAGCCAGATGATGACGCGAAACTCATGATGAAGCTCATCGCCAAGATGCAGCCCGTGTCCAAGAAGAAGATAGTGGAGGAGTCCCCGCTGTCCCTCGAGAGGACCAACGAGTTATTCTCCGAGTTCAGCAAGAACTCCGTGATCTACCAGGGAGCGGATTCGACCTACAGTCTCGTCCCCGACAACGGTATGGATCAGCTCGAGGCCGCCAAAGAGGTCGCCAAGATGCATTTCCGCGATTTCGGAATTTTCTCCGCCGAGGACATGTCCACGTTCCTGTCCAGCAGGATGGGGTTCACCAGAGAGGTCCTGAGGGCGCTAGAGGACGACGGATTCGTGAAGAAGGGATTCTTCGTCAAGGACGATCCCACGCTCAGATGGATGCTGGCCGAGGATATCGGTAAGATGATGCGCAGGGCAGGGGAATCCCTTATCATCAATTCGCAGGACAACCTCAACCTGTACTTCCGCGATATGTTCAAGACGGAGACGGGAACGACTAGGTCCGTCATCATCGCGAACAACAAGGTCATAGGATCATTCATCGGCAAGATCACCGTCGCAGGCGCGAAGGTCGAGGAATTCCAAGGCAACGAGCGCGCCGAGCGTATGATGAAGGAGGCCGCGCAGTCGGTGGGGGCTAGGCTAGACACGCAGCGTCAGAGAGAGGACGAGGATTGGGACGTATCCGAGTTCTACACCAAAGTGAACACAGGAGCCTGACCAGTCAAGTGTCAGACGGATGAAAAAAACTTTGGCCAGGTTAAATTAACCAGTGTTATTGCCAATGTCTATATACTGACATTTTGTGCTCGACACCATGAAGATTCCCTGCGAGATTATCGTTTGGTACGTTCTTCCGATTGTTAGGAGGGAGGTGGCCAATGAATTGGTCAACGTCCACCATATGTCGCAGGCCGAAGTGGCTAGGAAATTCGGTGTAACCGATGCGGCGATCTCCCAATATCTGAAGAAGAAGAGAGGAGACAGCGCCATCATCGAGAATTCCATCAAATATCCTGAGTTCATCGGAAAGATCAGGGAATCCGCGAGCGCCATCGCTGAGGGTAAGAGCACCTTCGAGATGGAGATGTGCAGGGTCTGCCGCACCGTCGGTGAGATGGGAATCATCGATGAGATCTATCAGCAGCTGTTCGGTACGAATGCCATCAAGTGCGAAGGCATGTGCCGCGGCGTACTGCCCGAGATCTGAATTCATTCTATGAAGTCAGCGTGATAGAGGAACTCCTGCGCGTATCCGGCGTATTTTCCGAACAGTCCGCGTCCGTATGACGACACGGTCTTGTAGCTTCCCGTAACTCCGTATCTGGTCTCCATGACCTTCGATATGCGTGCATCTATCGGGAATGCCTCCATGTGCTCGAATGCGAACAATGCGACGCAGTCCGCCACCTTCGGTCCTACCCCGTTGATACCCTGAAGGTTCTGGATGCAGTCCTCGTAATTCATTTCAGAGAACGCTTCCACGTCCAGATCTCCCGATTCCACCCTTTCGGCGAGGGTAATGAACCTCTGTTCCCTGAATCCCAATCTGCATTCGGATATGCATCCGCAGTTGTCCAGGATCTGTTTTGGCGTGGGGAAGCCGTGTCTCCTTCCGAGATCCTTCCCGAAATGATCGCAGACGGATTCCACCATCTGACCGATGCGTGCGACGTTGGCGTTCGTCGCCAGAAGATATGTAGCGAGGCATTCCCAATGGTCCTGGCGCAGGATGCGCATCCCGGGACATCTTTTTGCGAGACCTGCGACGTATTCGTCGCGCTTGGAGATCTTCGATATGATCGCATCGAGATCGTCCTCTCCGCCCAGGTATCTTGTGATTCCTTTGCGGTCGTCGGTCCCTTTGACCTCCACGGATCCCGGCGACAGCTGCCTCATGGTGATGACCTGGTCCCTCCACACTCCCTCCCAGTCGCCGTTGTCCAGCTTATGCCACCTGTGTGCCTGGCCGCATCCCAGGGTAGGGTCCAAAGAGACTTCCAGATCGATTCTCATCAAATCGGACATGCGTTTCCAGATAATCATTTATTCGGTCATCCCCATCACGCGGTCATGATGAGATTCGGTCCCGCAGGATACCCCTCGGCAGGAAAGACGCCCGAGGGTTCGTTGGAATACACTAAGAACCTTGGCCTGAACGCCCTGGAGGTGGAGTTCGTCCGCGGAGCACGCATCAAGCCCGAGAGGGCCCAGGAGGTCGGAGCGAAGGCGAAGGAGCTCGATATCAGGCTCAGCTGCCATGCGCCGTATTTCATCAGTTTCAACTCGGATACGATGGAGACCCGCGAGAAAAGCATCGATTGGGTGATGGATACCGCACGTGCCGCACACAACCTCGGTGCCTACATCATAGTCATCCATGCTGCCGCTTATGGAAAATCCCCAGAGACCGCCCTACCCAACGTCATAGACGGGCTGAGGAAGTGCAAGGACCTTCTGGACGACGAAGGGATCAAAGATGTCACCCTCGGAGTGGAGACCATGGGAAAGCTCGGTCAATTCGGTACCCTGGACGAGATCGGGAAGGTCATGGACGAGGTCGACGGTGTCCATCCGGTGCTCGACGTTGCACATGTACACGCCAGGGGACACGGGTATCTGAAGACCGAGGACGATATGAGAGGACTCATCGACCAGTTCTTTCCTCTGGCGGGAGATATCGCACATTTCCACATCAGTTGCATAAAGTACGGCGACAAGGGAGAGATCTCGCATCTGCCCCTTGAAGCCAAGGATCCCGACCTTCAGATGCTGGCGAACGTTCTAGCGGATACGAAGCAGGAATGCAACTTCATATGCGAATCGCCGCTCATCGAGAAGGATGCGGTCGTCTTCAGGGACATGTTCCCGCAGTACCGCCAGAACTGATTATACCTTGACGTAAGGGTTCCTGTACTGACCGTGCTCCCTCGTTTTTCCATCACCGTATTGGATGGCGAACTGGGGGCAGTGGTGCAGGCATCTCAGGCAAAGTTCGCACTGTTCCTTCACCCAAACGGGTTTGCCATCCTTTATCTCGATGGCCTGAGCCGGACATCTGCTGGCACATAGGCCGCAGCCGGTGCATCCGTCATCGAGGAAGAAGTTCTTCGTACGTCTGTCTCTGTCGAACATGGTGTTCGAAACCATGCTCGTTATGCTCGGTTTCTCCTTCTCGATGTAGTTGCCCTTGGCTTGCTCCTGCACCCTCATGATGACCCTGTCGATGTACGCCTCCGCGTCATGGTTCTATTCCGCCACGAACTGGGGGTCGCTGAGGTCGAACATCGGCGTCCAGGTGTCGGGCATCCTTATGTCGAATGCAGCATCGATCTTCACTCCGTTCTTGGATAGGATCTTTGCAGCGTTGGCGCGGCAGGCGCCGGTGGTGGTCCCGTAGGTGATCACCAGGAAAACGTATTCGGGATCGTTCAGTTTGACCTGCTCCAGGAATCTCGAAACTATCTTCGGCAGGGCCCAATAGTACACAGGGGTGACCAGACCGAAGATCTTTTCTCCAGATAGTGTAGAAGGGTCCAGTCCTTCTATCGAGGCGGAATCCTCTCCGATCGCCGATGATATCCTCTGGGCAACGTACTTGCTGTTGCCTGTTGCGGAGAAGTAGCAGATCATATTGAAGAAACGGTGTTAAAGATATAAATCAGCAGAGTCGAAAAGATGTTTTATACGACAGCCGTTTAAACCTCGTTATATTAGGGGCGCGCGCGAATATGGGTTTGGATGAAGCGGTCAAGAAGAAACTGCCGGCATTGTTCCTGTTATCTCTCAGTACTTTCGTCGTCTGCGTTCCCGCAGCGATGACGCAGATCATATCGTTCGATCTGATGTTCGACCTCGATTCATTCCCGTCCAAGGGTTATGCCTGGACGTTCCCGATGTTCGTTGCGGGAGAATGCGCTTCCATGGCCCTGGCCGCCTGTATTATCGATAGGTACGGAAGGCGCATGCCTTATGCGTTGGGAGCCGTTCTGTTCATCGTAGCGACATGTTTCTGCGCCATGTGCACGGACATGAATCTTTTCCTCATAGGGCGTGTCGTTGAGGGATTCGGAGCCGGACTGGTCATCGTCACATGCATCGCACAGATCTACTTCGACGTGCCGGACAAGCAGAACCGTTACATCGCGAACGGTATCATGTCCCTGGGATTCGGAGCCGGAATGCTCTTCGGTCTGTTCGCAGGGAAGGCTTTTGTTGAAACTATCGGTTGGCCGACTGCGTTCTGGATCCTGGCCGTGGCGCAGGCCGTCATGACCTATCCTGCATTGCAGATACTCAAGAACGGAGAGACCAGCAAGCTGAAGGCGGATATCCCTGGAGCCATCATCGCAACCGTCTGGGCCGGTGTCCTGGTATTCCTGCTTCAGAAGCTCTATCTCGAATGGGATCTGGAGAACCCTGTCGCGATGGAATGGATCGCATTCCTGATCATGATGACAGTCCTGTTCATCTTCGTCGAGATAGTCAATCCCCACTCAGTCTTCCATCGGAAGATCGACAACGGCCGTCTGACGACCGCTTGCATGGTGTTCATCATCCTGCTAGGACTGATAAACATGGCCACCGTGGGATACATGGTCAAGATCGCTTTCTTCACCTACGGGATGACCGTGGGCGAGGCCGCGCCGTTCTTCATTATCTTGGTGTGCGGTGCCGCCATCACGGCCATAACGATCTCCAAGGTGATCCATAAGACGGGACATCTGCCGTGGTTCCTGCTGAGCGCCATCCTGACCCCGATTGCTCTGATATCCATGGTCTTGGTCAAGGAGGACGACCCATCGGTATTCTTCGCATTGCATCTGTTCGTGCTCGGACTGGCGATAGGATGTCTGGTCTCGATGCTCAACGCCACCATCCAGAACAGGACCACCAAGGACAACAACGGTGCGATAATGTCGTTCGCCATCATGATCCGTACCGTGGCGCTTTGGGCAGGTTACAACTGCTATCAGGCGTTCTCCGATTACTACATGAGGGAGGCCATGGCGGAGACCATGGAGCATTGGAACGAGATCCTTCATCTCGATCTCCCGGCCGACAGTTCGTTGGCATCGCTTCTGCTGACGCCTCTGGGGGACTTCGTCAGACTGGTCCCCGGGCTCTCGGAGAAGATAGCCTCGGCGTTCGCCGAAGGTGTCGGGCTTACGCTGACAGGGGGAGCGATAGTCTTCGTCATCGTCGCCATCCCCATGATCATACTCGCAGGAAGGAGGAATACGATATGAGCTTCCGCAAGGCCTTCCTGCTCACATTCATACTTCTGGCTGTGGCATTCGCCGCGGTCCAGCTATCCGATGATTCGTCGGCAGATGTCAAAGGTATCAAGGACATCATAGACCTCAAGGGGAACGTCACCCTCACCGACGATATAACATACAAGGACGGTTCCGTGATCGTGGTCCACAAGGACGCCGTGATCGACCTCGGCGAATACACGATGGATTTCGGTGCCGAGAGCAGCGTCACCGTTATCGACAGGGCGTCCTTTGTCAGCTCCGGAGGCAGCATGGTGTTCGGAAAGGATACGGCACTGGTCCTCATCGGTGCCGTACTGCCCGTTTTGGGGGCCGAGCTCGAGGTATCATTCGACGGTACCGTGGTCCTGGGAGGTATTCCAGCCATAAAGGACGGTTCCGAGATGAGGTTCACCCCGAACGGGGAGGACCATAACATGTACTTCGGCTGGAGCAGCTTCCAGGCGATCGTCCAGGACCCGTATGCCGCACATCTGCTGTCCAAGCAGGGGATCGAATACCAGATAGATTTCAACAAGCTCACCTATATCAGCAAGTCCTCGGATGACGAAGGTGTCTATTTCGTGGAGACCATGCACGTCTATTCCGATCTGTCCAGGCATGCCGTGGACATGAAGATCCCGTTAGAGGGCAATCCCAAGATCACTATGGATTTCACATCCGTGACCGTGAAGGAGGATTTCCCCAGATCCGGTGTCGAGGAGACCAAGAACTTCAACGACATGGGATTGATCACTATGGAGATGGACAGTGATTTCTTCGTGGAGGTCAAGGCCTCTGCAGGACAAGTCACCACCCAAAGGACCGAAGGGGACAAGATCCTGGATTCCGCCGTCTTCACCGATACCGACCTCTACATGAAGTCGGACCTCAAGGTCATATGGTTCATCCTGAAGCAACACGACATCAAGGAGACCGAGGACGTCAACATCATCAAGAAGCTCAACATCACAGCGGAGACAGGGGAGTTCTACGTCTCCGACGTCAAAGAGGTGGACAGGTACTTGGAGCATCTTTACGTCACCATTGATGCGGATGAGGAAGCGGAATGGTTCCTGGTCGCAGGGTTCACCGAGGATAATGTCGTCAATACGCTGAAGGCGGATGAGGCGAATTTCCAATCCCTGGGCCTCACCACGGATTACAAGCTCACGGTGGATGTCGTGGTGCCCATGCTCGTGTACACGAGGGAGTCCGGGGATGCCATAGTGTTCAAGTTGGATGCGGCCCTGGTCCATCTGCAGACCGAGAATCTCGACCTTGCGAAGCTGTATTCGATATACTGCGTAGAGGGCGAGATAACCCTCCAGGAACTGCTGGATTACAGCGGTATCGTCAAGGGCGATGTGCACTACCTCTTCGCGGATTACGACGGGGACGGGAAGATAGACCTGAAGATAGAGGATATGTCCGCCGTTCTGGAGCAGGATGCCAGGAAGCACAACACTCTGACCGTCAGTTTCGAATTCATCGAGACCGAGACCGAGAAGGAGGATGAGAAGCTGGGCCACACGGTCACCGATTACAATCTCCAGGAGACGATGGTCTACATCGACACAGTGGGCAACATGGACCAGGTCATTAAGGCCTTCACGGAAGGGATACAGTTCACCGACGATACCGTTGCCGAGATCCAAGTCTCCAATTCAGGATTCGATGTCGTATCGACGAGCGAATCCAACCGTCTGCAGGTCACCGGTACCGCGATGTCGGAAACATCGCCGACCAGCATGACGCTCTCGGTATTGGTCTCGTATTCGAAGTACACCGACACCACGACTGTAGCGGCAAGGGCCAATTCGGTCGGATACAAGGTAGTGGTGGACGATACCATTCAGCATACGGATCCCGTCGGTACCACCGAACTCGTCCTCACCCTCACCGAGCTCAGGGGAGAACTGGACCTGACATTCGATGAAGGTATAGGATACACACTCGATATCCACATGCCTTGGGACCTGTCCGTCGTGCATTACGACATGGACTTCAGGCTGGTCAACGACGATTCGGGCATATCCGTTACCCATGGTACACTGGACATCGAGGGTTACGACGCCAAGGAACAGGGGATATTCGCCATCGTCAACGCTCTGAGGACAGATGACTTCGTCGTCGACGGAAGGCTGCTGTTTACATCATCGGAGCTCGTACTGAGCAGGGATTCGGTCCAGGTGTACAATACATACAGGGATGTGGAGCTCACGATAAGGAGCTTCGATGTGGACGTCGAGAGAGGTGTGAACATCGGGATCAATCTGGTGAGGATATACCTCGACCTGATCAAGTCAGACGGTACCGAGTATGAGAAGTCCCTCAATAAGCTCAACATCAACCTAGACCAGTCAGGGATAGTGCCTGGACCGACCGTCATGGAGCTCACGGCCAAGCTGATGCTGATCATCTTCTCGGTGGCATCCGCGGAGCTGGTGGTGACCCTCATAGTGCTGAGGATAAAGAGGCCTCATCTATTCAAGTTCAACGAGTGAGCGCACATATAAAACCGAAAAAGGAGTCACTGTCGCATGATCTATAACGGCATCCGCAACGGAATGAGGTTCGTCATCGACGGAATTATGGCGAACATCACAATCCTGATGGGTGTCGTGATGGTGATCTACGCCTCACTCGGACTGTATTGGGATTTCGAATTCGGCAACGATATGCTGGCCAGCGTAATCGTATACATATTCCCATTGGCCTTGGGATTAGCGATTATCCTGGATAGGCACCGCAGCATATTCTTCGCTGTGGGGATGTACGCCATTGCCTTGGGAATCGCCAGGTTCCTGAGCTACTGTCCGATGATATTCAGCAACAGCATGGTTGACGAGATCTCGGGACTCGCCCTCACGATCATGGCCGGCAATTTGGTCTATTCCGGATTCAGATACCTCCTGAGCAATTCCAGAGGAGTGTTCTGGGTGTGTGTCGGTTCGGGAATGTTCGCGGCGCTGCTGACCATTGAGCTCATAACATATGTAATGACGTCGGACAACCTCAACAACTTCCTGTTTGACGAGGGTGACAATGCGGTCACATTGGCCATGATTATTCTTTATCTGATCCTCGTCTCGTCACACCCTGTCCGCTACTCGACGGACATCGCCCGTATGGCCCGTGCGTTCGCCGGATTCAGGCTCACCAACGTCAGCGGTCCGGACATCTCGATAGACCCGGAGTCGGTCGCATTCATACTGCATTTCTGCGACGGTACCATGCCTGAATCCAAGATGACCGGTTTCAGGGAGGGTCCCGTCCAGTACGAGTACATATTCCCGTTCCACGACGGTATGAGATACGGGACCGCATTCCTCCGCAGGTGGTACGGGCCGGACGGGCCTGTGTACATGACGTTCTCGGAGCATAGGGACGGTTCCGTCATCGGATCTAACTCCATGCGCATCATAGACATCGCGGTGACTAAGGACCATCTGATCGTGGGCTTCGAAGGTCCGAAGACCGGTGTGTTCAGGATCAGGAGAATGGAAGAGGATAACGGCCCCCTGTTCTACAGGGACAGGTTCAGGAGGGTGGCCTGATGAACAACAAGAGCAAGAAGCTTTTGACGATCATACTCCTGATGCCGATCTTCGCCGTCGTCCTGTGGTATATGGATGCCGCTTTCACGGAAGAGCTCAGCGACATCGATGTGATCATCCCCATAATCGTGATGGCATTGGGATCGCTCATCAGCCTGCGCGCGATGAAGGACAGCGTAAGCGATGTCATGGCGGTGCAGACCTTGTTCTTCGGCCTGTACCTGCTCGCAAGAGGGATCTCGGACATCCTGTACGATCACAGCATGATCAGTCCGGGCCCCGGTTTCGTTCAGATCGTCATAGGGATCCCGCTGATATTCATGGGCCTTGCCCTTTGGCTGAAGATGGAGATAAGCATCGCAGGGATCAGGAACACCATACTCATATTCGTCCTCTTGGCGATATGCAAGGCAATCCTCTTCAACCACCAGCCGATGGATCTTCTGATCTCGGAGACCGGGGTCAGTCTGATGGTCGTATGCATGTCCGTATGCATCCTCATAATATCACAGGACAAGTCCATATCGACATACAGTTTCATTCAGGCCTCGGTACGCAGTCTGGAAGGGATGGAGATGAGGATGTCCAGTGTCGATGATGCGTACATCCTAAGCTCAGGAGCGGGAGAGCTCAGGCAGATGCTGGATTCAGGCTCTACGGAACCGGTGCGCCTGAGGCTTTACAGCAACAAACACGGCGAGAGGCAGATAGCATTCAAGAGGGGGGACAAAGGCGTGAGGATGGAGATCTTCACCGCTAAGCAATCGATGTCCAACCCGTACTATCAGATAACGGTGCAGGATATAGTCATCATGCAGGATCACCTGTCCGTTTATGCGGCGGACGGAAATTGGTTCAGGATATTGGTGTACGATAGCAAACTGCCCAATTACGACAACGCGCTCATCCTGGGCCACGAGGTGGACCTCAGGAAGTATGCGAACTCCTTCAGTCGCATGTGGCTTCTCAGGAAGAACAGGCATAAGAAGGAGGAGGCGGAGCAGATGTCCCTTCCGGCCGCCAATTACTATCCGGTACAGAACGGCATGCCGCCACAGGGACAGGAGATGAGGAACCCGGACGGCAGCGTGTACAGGGGAATGCTCGACGAGAGGGGACTGTTCACGGGTCCCGGGGTGTACTTCTATCCCAACGGGGACCGCTTTGAAGGCGTCCATGTAGGAGGAGTGAGGAACGGTCCCGGATGCTACTACTGGGCCGACGGCTCGTGGACCAGGGGCAATTACAACAACGGCGTCCGCGGAGGGCCTACTACCATGTTCACGGCACGCGACGGGTTCTTGTACGAAGGAATCGTCGAGAACGACAGATTCGTCGGGAACATCAGGATAAGCCGCGAAGGAAGGCCGGTCTACGAGGGAGGATGCGATGACACCCGTCCATGCGGTAACGGTATCCTGTACGTCGACGGAGGGCGCATAATCGGTCAGTGGAATCCAGACGGCACATGTGTCGGTACGTTCCACGGTCAGGACGGAAGCGCGATGCCCACCGATCCCGGCATGAGATACATCTGATGCACGTCTGAACGGTCCATCCGCGTCCTATTTATAGAGTAATAATATCACTAGTCTTGACGCCGCTGTGGCTTAGTGGTATAGCATCTGATTCGTAACCAGAAGGTCGAGGGTTCAAATCCCTTCAGCGGCTCTCCTTTTATTCTATCAGCCACTGTGAGATTTGTTGTTTTAGCACTCATTGCTTTTTCCTTGTCCTTCTTGAGTTTACCAGTTACACTGCTATGAGTAAACTGGAATACTCATGCCCCTGCCAAGATGACGGGGCTATTTTCTCTTCTGACGCGAGAGAGGGGTTGTCGGTCAACCCAAGGCGGAGTATATTGATAGATGCGTTCAGATCGCGGTCCATTATTAAGCCGCATTGAGAGCATTTGTGCATACGAGCACTCAGTTCCTTATGTACAATTGCCCCACACCTTGAACACATTTGTGACGTATTTCTCGGATTGACTAAGACTATCTGGCGGCCAGCTTCTATTGCTTTGCAGCAGATTCTTTGTCTCAATCTACCCAGAGAACTGTCAATGTAAGAGATGGTCATAGAAGGGGATTTGGAGATCGATCTCAATCTATTTACTGAAAGGTCTTCCATGACAATTTTGGTATGCTTCCTTACTATCTCAAGAGATGTCTTCTCCTGATAGTCTTTCCTCTTATTGATTATTCTCTTGTATTTATGGTTCAGACGACTTTTCTTCATATTGTAATTCTTTGTGTTTGGTAACGTGTTGGACAATTTCATCTGATTTTCGCGGAACTCGTTCAGCATCATTGTGTATTCACGTATGTTGTTGTACACGGTGCCGTCTGAAAGGGTTGCAACATTTGTGATTCCTACATCGATTCCTACAGGTTTTGGAAATGTATACATGTTGAAAACCATGGTTTCGAGTTCTAATTCAGATTCACAATCATCTGCAAAATGTCTGCATGTTATGTTTTCCTATTCGAATTGTATGGTTGTGTAGTATTCATAATGAGTTCCGAGATTTCTTCTGGTAATGATTACTGCCTTTGGTTTTCCAGGTATGGGTGTGGATTGGTTGTAGCATCTGAGGAGCCCTTTCATTTTTCCGAGGGATAGTGATCTGCGATGTTTTCCTTTGTCATCGATTGAATTGACCACTTTGAAAGTATTATTGGAAATGTATCCGAAAGTGTTGGAACGGTTGAGTTTCTTGTATCTAGGAGACCTTAGAACGAGGGCACCCGCGATATTTCCGCTCTTTCTTTTTCTGGAGATTTGCTTTATCTCTGGATTGCATGACTTAAATGCATCAAGAACACGTTTGGCTGTCTGATTCATAGTGTTTTGATAGATGCCGTGCATCCAATGATTGTTTTGCCAGATTTGGGTGCATACTTTGTTAAGTTCATTATGGGAAGGCAGGTTTCCATGATATGAAAAGTACAACTTAGTAGCTGTGATCAAGGCATTGTATACGTAGTGATGTACTTTGATGCTTTCATCCAGGAACTTTCTTTGTTCTGCTTTGGGTTCCACTCTCATGGTGATCGATCTGTACATCTACTTTATCTCCCGACATACTAACCTTGATTTTTGTATATAAGTCTCTGAAAGGGGTCACCGAAAATACCCGAAAGTGGAGATTGGACTGAAATCAGTCCTGCGTTACATGTACTCCCTTTATTGCAGGATATAATCAGGTTGTCATAACGAATCGCTGTTTATGGGGAACTTGAAATAGGTGTCTGGGAAGGGCTCATCTTCCAATGTGAAATGCCACCATTCTGTCTCCAGGGGCTTGAACCCGTGATTAATCATGGCTTCCCTCAGCAGCATGCGGTTGGCGAACTGTTCTTCGGTGATGTACGGATAATCGGGATGGCTGAGCTCCCCGAAATAGTCGAAGGTACCGCCCATATCGACCTCTTTCTCAGTTCTCATATCGAATAGCGTGAGGTCCACAGTACTGCCCCTGGTGTGTCCGGACCTCTCCATGATGTACATCTGGGGGAACAGATCCGCCTTCTCCAGTTCCGGATAGAAGTACTCCTTCATTCTCACGTCATCCACGTCCTTTGCCCACCTCACGAAATGGTCCACGGCCATCTGGGGGCGGTACGCGTCGTAGATCTTGAGGCGGTATCCTTTCTCCTTCAGCTCATCGCTGACCTCGCGGAGGGCCTTGGCGGCCTCCTTCGTGAGGAATGCTGTCGGTTCCTCGTAACCGTCAATCCTGTCCCCCACAAAGTTGTATGTCGAATAGTAACGTATCTCGAGGATGGCATCGGGGACGGCATCCGTCAGCAGTACGAAATCTGACGAATCCATGGCAGGATCCTTCCTGTCATCAGCGAATGTGTTGAAGCAAAGGATGCAGACTATGGCGATGGCTGCTACGGCAATCGCTGCGTACAGGAGCTTTGGATTATCCATGCAATGCCTCCGACGGTACGGGGTCAGCAGTCTTCCTTGGGGTCGTCCTTCTTGTCGGGCTTGTCCTCGTTCATGTAGATGTTGACGATCTTGATTGCGCAGACGTCTCCGCACATGGAGCATCCTTCGCTCTCCTCGGTGCAGCCTCTCTTCCTGTACCTGCGGGCCTTCTCCTCGTCTATGCAGGTGTCGAACATCGTTGCCCAGTCGAGCTTCTTCCTGGCGTGGGCCATGCGTGTGTCCCTTTCCCTTCCGATGCCTCTGGAGAGGTCTCCAACGTGCGCTGCGATCTTGGACGCGATGACCCCTTCCCTCACATCATCGATATCGGGCAGGGAGAGGTGCTCCGCGGGTGTGACGTAGCAGAGGAAGTCCGCACCGTTCTGTGCCGCTACGGCACCGCCTATCGCTCCGACTATGTGGTCGTATCCGGGGGCTATGTCCGTGACCAAGGGTCCGAGGACGTAGAAGGGGGCGTTGTCGCACATCTGCTTCTCAAGCTTCATGTTCATGGGGATCTGGTCCAAGGGGACGTGTCCAGGTCCTTCGACCATGCTCTGAACCCCTGCCTCGCGTGCTCTCTTCACCAAATGACCCAGTGTCATCAATTCCGATATCTGTGCCTGGTCGCTCGCGTCGTCTATGCATCCGGGCCTGAAGCCGTCCCCGAGGGACAGCGTGAACTCGTATTTCCTCGCCATCTCCAAGAGATAGTCGAAGTTCTTGTAGAGCGGATTCTCCTGCTCGTTGTGGAGGATCCATGCCGTGAGGAACGATCCGCCCCTTGAGACGACATCGGTGATCCTGTCGCTCTTCTTCAGCCACTGCACGGTCTCCTTAGTGATTCCGCAGTGGACGGTCATGAAGTCCATTCCGTCCTTGGCGTGCTTCTCTATGCCGTTGAAGATATCGTCCTCGGTCATCTCCACGATGGCGTTCTTTCTAGCCGCCAGGACACCCGTCTCATATATGGGTACAGAACCCATCATCACTGGGCATTCCTTCAGCAATCTGGCTCTTATGGCGTCTATGTCCCCTCCGGTACTGAGGTCCATGACCGCATCCGCACCGTATTCGAGGGCCACCTTGAGCTTCTGCGATTCCGCTTCGATGTCCACCATGTCGCGGGATGTCCCGAGGTTCACGTTGATCTTTATCGACATCCCCTCCCCTATCGCTCCGGGGACCGGGTCGTGAATGGGGTTGCAGGGCACGCATATCCTTCCGGAGGCTATTCCGTTCCTTACGAACTCCTCGCTTACCTTCTCCTTCTTCGCTATCTCTCTGATGAGCGGTGTGACGCCCCTGCGGGCTTCTTCCATTATGGTGGCCATCTTGATCGTCCAGGAATCTCATTCGGTCGTATATCAAAGTTGGTGGCTATTGTTGCGCATATGCGCGCACGCGCATCGCGTGCGTTATATTATATATGTAAGTAGGCTACGGATAAGTATGACCATGGATGGGAACATACAGAAGGCCGAAGAGGAGTACAACGCAGACAGTATCGTCGCGTTGAAGGGACTCGAGGCCGTCAGGAAGAGACCCGGAATGTACATCGGGTCCACAGATACGCGCGGACTTCACCACTGCGTCTACGAGGTCGTTGACAATGGTATCGACGAGGTCATGGCAGGCTTCGCTACCAAGGTCGAGGTGACTATCAACGAGGACGGCTCCATAACCGTAGTGGACGACGGAAGGGGAATCCCCACGGAGATCAACCAGGAGGAGGGCAAGTCTGGACTCGAGATGTGTCTTACCGACCTCCACGCAGGAGGAAAGTTCAACCAGAACTCCTACAAGGTTTCCGGAGGACTCCACGGAGTGGGAGTATCCGTCGTGAACGCACTGTCGAAGAAGCTCATCGCCACCGTTGACCGTATGGGTAAGAGGTGGAGACAGTCCTATCAGATAGGGATACCCGACGGACCCGTCGAGGAGATAGGTCCATCGGACAGGCACGGAACGACTATCCAGTTCTGGCCCGACGACGAGATGTTCGAGACGGTGGAGTTCGATTATTCAACATTACAGAACAGGTTCAGGAACCAGGCTTTCCTCAACAGCGAGGCCACCATCACATTCGAGGACAAGCGCACGGGCAAGCAGGAGACCTTCCACTACGAAGGCGGTGTCTCCGAGTTCGTGCAGTACCTCAACAGGTCCAAGACACCTCTGCACCCCCAACCCATCCGTATCTCCGGTGAGAGGAACGGCGTAAGCATCGACATCGCCATGCAGTGGACCGACGGATACAACGAGGAGATCGACTCGTTCGTCAACACCATCTACACCCCCGAGGGAGGAACGCATCTCACGGGATTCAGGACCGCCCTCACCAAGACGGCCAACGACTACGGCAAGCAGAACAACCTGCTGAAGGACCTCACCCTCGAGGGATCCGATATCCGTGAGGGACTGACGGCCATCGTCAGCATCAAGATGTCCGAGCCCCAGTTCGAGGGTCAGACCAAGGCCAAGCTGGGAAGCAGCGTCGCACAGGGTGCTGTGAGCGCCCTGATGAACGAGAAGCTCGCCGAATACATGCTCGAGAACCCCGCCACGGCCCAGCTGATCATCAAGAAGGCCGTGCAGGCCTACGAGGGAAGGGAGGCCGCCAGGAAGGCCAGGGATGCCACCCGCAGGAAGGGTGTGCTCGAGACCACCAGCCTCCCCGGAAAGCTCGCCGACTGCTCCGAGAAGGACCCGTCGCTCTGCGAGCTGTACATCGTCGAGGGAGACTCCGCAGGAGGATCCGCCAAGCAGGGAAGGGACCGTGCGTTCCAGGCCATCATGCCCATCAGGGGAAAGATCCTGAACGTCGAGAAGGCCCGTCCCGACAAGCTCCTCGACCACGAGGAGATCAAGAACCTCGCCATCGCCATCGGCGGAGGTATCGGAAAGGAGTTCGACATATCCAAGATCAGGTATCACAACATCGTCATCATGACCGATGCCGATGTGGACGGAGCGCACATCTGTACGCTCCTTCTGACCTTGTTCTACAGGCAGATGAGGCCTCTGATCGAGAACGGGCACGTGTACATCGCCATGCCCCCTCTCTACAGGGTCTACAAGGGAAAGAAGCAGATCTACTGCTACACCGAGGAGGAGATGGCCAAGGCCGTCGCCGAGATCGGACAGGGATGCAACGTATCGAGGTACAAGGGTCTGGGAGAGATGAACCCCCAGCAGCTGTGGGAGACCACCATGGACCCCGCCAACAGGATGATGAAGAAGGTGTACATCGAGGACGGGATGCTCGCAGACCAGCTGTTCTCCGTGCTGATGGGCGACGATGTGGAGCCCAGAAGGGAGTTCATCATCGAGCATGCACACGAAGTGATCAACCTGGATGTGTGATACCATGGATGAGGAACAGCCTACCAAGAGGATAATCAACCAGACAGTCGAGCAGGAGATGCAGCGCTCCTACATCGACTACTCCATGAGCGTCATAGTCGGACGTGCCCTTCCGGACGTCCGCGACGGACTGAAACCGGTCCACAGGAAGATCCTGTACGCCATGGACCAGCTCAGTCTAACATACAACAGACCACACAAGAAGTCCGCCACAGTGGTCGGAGAGGTCCTGGGAAAGTACCATCCCCACGGAGATTCCGCGGCATACGAAGCGATGGTCAGATTGGCCCAGCCTTTCTCCCTCAGGTATCCCCTGGTGGACGGACAGGGTAACTTCGGTTCGGTCGACGGTGACTCCGCGGCGGCCATGCGTTACACAGAGGCCAGGATGTCCAAGATGGCCAGCGACCTGCTGCTCGATCTGGACAAAGAGACCGTGGACATGGTGGACAACTACGACGGTTCCCTGAAGGAGCCTTCGGTACTGCCTTCCAAGTTCCCCAACCTGCTGGTGAACGGATCGGACGGTATCGCGGTCGGAATGGCCACCAAGATGCCCCCGCACAACCTCACCGAGGTGTGCAACGCCATCTCCTATACCATCGACAATCCCGAGGCATCCGTCGACGACCTGATGCAGTACGTCAAGGGTCCCGACTTCCCAACGGGAGGAACCATCTACGGCCTGTCGGGAATTAGGTCGGCATACGAGACCGGAAAGGGAAAGCTCAGGGTAAGGTCCAAGGTCCACTTCGAGGACATGGACAACGGTAAGACCAGGATCATCGTGGACGAGATCCCCTATCAGGTCAACAAGGCCATGCTGATCATGCAGATCGCCGACCGCGTAAAGGACAAGGAGATCGAGGGCATCACCGACCTGAGGGACGAGTCCGACAGGCACGGAATGCGCATAGTCATCGAGCTCCACAAGGACGCCATCCCCAACGTTGTGCTGGAGAACCTGTGGAGGAAGACCAACATGGAGATCACCTACGGTGTCATCAACATCGCCCTGGTGGACAACAAGCCCTCCCTCCTCGGTCTGAAGGAGCTCATCGTGCAGTACATCAAGCACAGGAAGAGCGTCGTCACACGCAGGACGCAGTTCGAACTGGACCAGGCGGCGAAGAGGTTCCACATCCTCGAGGGTCTGATGAAGGCCATCAACATGCTGGACGAGACCATCGCACTGATCCGCGAATCGGCCGATGGAGAGGCAGCGAACCTAGGTCTGCAGAACCTTCTGGGCATCGATTCGGAGCAGGCGAAGGCAATCCTGGACATGAGGCTCCAGAAGCTGACCGGACTCGAATTGGATTCCATCAAGAAGGAGTACGACGAGCTCATCGTCCTGATGAACGACCTGAAGGACATCCTCGCCCATGAGCAGAGGGTCCTGAACATCATCAAGGACGAGCTCAAGCAGATGTCCGATACCTACGGCGACGAGCGCCGCACGGAGATCGATCCCAACGAGATCGATGCCGACGAGGAGGACCTGATTCCCAACGAGAAGGTCGTCGTCACCGTTTCCAATGACAACTACATCAAGAGGATCCCCCTGAACACCTACAAGCAGCAGTCCCGCGGAGGAGTGGGGCTCACGGCCATGCAGACCAAGGAGGAGGACCACGTGGCGGCGATGTTCGTCATGATGTCGCACGACTACATCCTCTTCATCACCAACAAGGGACGCATGCAGTGGCTGAAGGGATACAGGATCCCCGAGGGAAGCAGGCAGGCCAAGGGCAAGCCGCTGGTCAACCTGATACCCGACCTGGAGGAAGGGGAGAAGATCATCAACTCCATCACCACCCACGACTTCCCCGACGACAGATACCTGGTGTTCTGCACCAGGAACGGTCTGTTCAAGAAGACCGTCATGTCCGCCTACGGAAACGTCAGGGCAAAGGGAATCAAGGCCATCAAGCTGGACGAGGGCGACGAGCTCATCGCCATGGGAATCACCGACGGAAGCGACCAGATCATAATCGCATCCGCCGACGGACAGGCCGTCAGGTTCGACGAGACCGACGCCCGCCCGCTGGGAAGGGACACCATGGGAGTCAAGGGAATGACCCTCTCCGACGGCGACAAGGTCGTATCCATGGCTGTTGTCAAGCCCGGCGACAGGCTGCTGACCGTGTCCGAGAACGGATACGGTAAGATCTCCGATGTCGACGACTACCGCAAGACCAAGCGCGGAGGAAAGGGTGTTATCACCATCAAGACCGACGAGCGCAACGGAAAGGTCGTCAGCGTCAGGAAGGTCGTCACCGGCGACGAGCTGATGCTCCAATCCAAGAGCGGAAAGATCATCCGCATGCAGGCGGACAGCATCCGTGAGACCGGACGCAACGCAAAGGGCGTCAGGGTCATGGACATGCGCGACGGTGACAAGATCATCGCCGTGGAGCCGCTGATGGCCGAGGACAGCGTCCCCGATGAGGAGCAGAGCGACTCCCCAGAGGTATCAGGGGAGAATCAGGCGCAGTGAGTATCCAGGGGGTGATGAACCCCCGTTTACCCACTAAAAAGGCTTATAAACAGGATGTTCATAGGGGGAAATTGCGCCGTGGTAACTCAGTTGGGAGAGTGCGAGACTGAAGATCTCGAAGTCGCTGGTTCGAGCCCGGCTCACGGCACCATCTCTTCTACCAATCATTCATGAAGGCAACTTTATGGACGAACCCGACCGTATCTTCATCGATTTCCACAAGGAGAAGCTCACCATGATGGAGGTCATGACGAAGGTCGCGGAGCTCCAGAGGCAGTACCCCGAATACGAGATATTCATGGACGGCGACAGCTACGCCATAGTCGGAAGGAGGAGGAAGGAGCGATGGGAAGGGGAAGGATCACGATCGGATTGTACAACTCCTACGACCAGAACTTCAGGGAGCCGCACAGGCGCATCATCGCCCGTGCAGGCGATCTCGCAATGGCATTCGAGATGAATCTGGCACTGTTCGGTTTCCCGATCCCGGAGGAGTGCCGCACGCCGGTGGAGGTGGCCAATTGGATAGCAGGGACCACCAGCATCGGCCATCACGGGGATTACTTCGTGGACCTCGCCGAGAAGGGCCGCTTCCAGCAGTTCCCCTATCCTTCCAAGGGTTTCCCTCCGCAGCTCGGGGAGCCGATACTCACCACATGCAGGGCGGAGCCGGACAAGAAGGTGTCCGTTGGGCAGCTCACGGATATGGTGGAGAACGGTCAGAGCATCCTTTTGGTCTTCGGGATCGGCCCCCACGGGGTACCGAAGAATGTCATGAAGATCCCGAAGTACAATCTGGACATAACGACGGGCGGATTCTCGCTGGAGACCTGCGCCGCTTTGGGATCGGTATGCGGCGCGCTTTATGCGAAGCTCAACTATTGATCCCGGCGATCAGACGGTCAAAGCTGTTCCGGGCGGTGCCTGTCCCCCCATTCGCACATCCCGTCCAGGAGGGGAATCAGTGATTTTCCGGTCTCTGTCAGGGAATATTCGACCTTCGGGGGTATCTGAGGATACATCTCCCTGTGCACCAGACCGTCCTGCTCCAGTTCCTTGAGCGCCGAACTGAGTGTCTTATCGGATACTCCTGCGATGTACCTCTTCATCTCGTTGAATCTGACGGAACCGAATTCCATCAGCGTGTAAAGTATTGTCATCTTGTACTTCCCGTTGATCAGGGAGAGGGTGTAGCTGAAACCCGTTCTGCACAGTTCTTCGTCCGCGATACATCTTACCATAGCACTTTCTCCAAGGTTAGTATATTGATTAACTGTAAGTACTTGACTTAACTATGGCTAACTCATCACTCTCTATATGAGGTCTTCTATAGCAGAATATAAGGCAGTCGAAGAAGCGGCGATGAATTTCGTGAAGAGCGTGGCGCAGGGGGACAGCACCCATGCCCGCAAGCTATTCACCGACGATGCCGTCCTCTTCGGTTTCCTGGATGGGAAACTCGAGCACGGTTCCATCGAACAGTTCTATCACAACGTCGACACCGTTTCGGGCGGGGATTCATTCAAGGCAAGAATCGATGTGATCGATTTGGAGGAGTCACTTGCGGTCGTGCGTGTGCTGGAAGAGGGCTGGGGAGGGAGGATCGACTTCACCGATTATCTCCTCCTTCTCAAGATGGACGGCGAATGGAAATGCGTCGCCAAGGCTTACAATCAGAACTCCAACACCATAAAGAGGGATTGAGATGAAGAAGGATCTGGGATCCGTACCGGCAGTCTGTCCGATGCCCGTACTCATAATATCGGCATACGACGACAAGGGAAACATCAACCTGATGAATGCAGCTTGGGGCATGATATGTCAAATGGACAAGATCGCCCTGTTCATCGACGAGGATCACAAGACCACTCAGAACATACTTTCTGCCAAATCCTTCACAGTGGGATTGGCCGACAGGAAGACAATGGTCCCTGCGGATTATGTGGGGATCGTGTCCGGGAACAAGGTTCCCGATAA
This sequence comes from Thermoplasmata archaeon, assembly GCA_015063285.1. Lineage (NCBI taxonomy): Archaea > Methanobacteriati > Thermoplasmatota > Thermoplasmata > Thermoplasmata archaeon. The sequence goes on along the minus strand of SUST01000001.1, from coordinate 226,120 downwards.
GTTCGCGCATTCTGGACTTCATGCAGTGAGGAGCAGCCATGTGAACGCTCCGCTGATCGAGGAGTTCCCAATCTCCCTGGAATGCGATCTCGCAGAAGTGGTGAAGACGGAGAACATGTACGCAGTCGTAGGAAAGATCGTCAACGTCTGTGCCGACGAGGAGATTGTCGCGGAGAACGGCAAGATAGACATATCGAAGACAGATCTCATCATGTTCGACCAATTCAATTGGAACTACAACCTTCTCGGGGAGAAGGTCGGAAAGGCCGGACAGATTGGAAAAGAACTCAAATGAAATGCAGGGCGCACGGGTCTTCCCGTGCGCCTTGACCCTCCCCGCATCGGCAGCCGTCCTTCCAATTTTTCTATGGCGGATAGAATTGCTCTCCGTATGGTTTTTAGTCCTCGTAAAGGGATTCAGTGACCGATCCGCATGACAGGCAACAGGGCAGTGGCTGAGGAGATAGTGGCGAACTGCCGCACCGATCTTTGCATGGACCTCAGGTTCATCACGCGTCCGGTCCTGGCCTTGGAGACGGTCATCCTCGACGGCGACGGTCCGTACCATTACGACAGTTCCCATCTGTATTTCCACATCGACAGGGTTCTCAGGGATTTCTCCAAGGATCCGAACATCATATCGAGGGTCATAGCCCACATGGTCATGCACATGGTCCTCGGGCATTACGACAAGAACGAGAATAGGTTCCGCGACATTGCTGAGGATATGATAGTGGAGTACTCCCTCGATATGCTGGGCACGCCCCATGTCGCACTACCTCAGGCGGACGACCGCATATTCGTGTTCGAGAGGATGCTGAAGAAGACCGGCGCACCGACCGTGGACCTCCTTGCGGAGGAGCTCTCCAAGGTTTCCGAATGGCAGATCAACACCTACCCTCCCCTGTTCTGCATAGACAGCCACGAATCCAGGGACGGCAAGGAGCATCCCGAATGGCAGGAGATGTCCGCCCAGATGATGGTCGAGATCGAGGGTTTCTCCAAGAACCTCTCGGGGAAGACCGATGCCCTCATGCGCGTCCTGCGCATCAGGAACAGGAAGCAGACCGATTACCGCGCATTCCTGAGGAAGTTCCTGACAACCAGGGAGAGGGTCAAGCTGGATGTCAATGAGTTCGATCCGGCGTATTACAGCTACGGCATCCAGCTCTACGGGAACATCCCGCTGATCGATGCGGTGGAGCAATCCAATTCGCCGATGATAGAGGATTTCGTCATCGCCATAGACACCTCCGGTTCCACCATGAGGGGCCCTGTGGTCAGCTTCATCGAGGACGTCTACGACATAATGGAGCAGTGCGAGATTTCCAGGAGGACCAACCTTCATATAGTCCAGTGCGACGACAACGTCCGTTCGGACGATGTAATAAGGAGCCGTGCGGATATGAGGAGGCTCATCGACAACATGGAGATCAAGGGCGGGAAGGGTACCGACTTCAGGCCCGTGTTCGATTATGTCAACTATCTCTTGGACGAAGGGGAGTTCAACAACCTCAGGGGACTGATCTATTTCACCGACGGTATCGGGACCTACCCCACCAAGAAGCCCGACTATCCCGTGGCCTTCCTTTTCTGCGACGATAAGTATCTGGATTTCGAGACCCCCATGTGGGCCATGAAGGTCTGTATCGGCACCCATGATTTGGCTGAGAGGTGACATTCTTTCTCTCGTTCTTTTTATTGTACTAATGTGATTGCTTGGCTTGCCTATGATGAACATTCAGGATGCCAAGGACCATATCAAGGACGCCATTGAGGCGTACATGTCGAAGGACGACGCTGGGAACTACCTGATCCCCCGTGCTAGACAGAGGCCCATAATGGTACTGGGAGCGCCGGGATTGGGAAAGACGGCAATAATGTCGCAGATAGCTGCCGAGCTCGGTCTCGGATACGTGTCGTACACCATCACCCACCATACCCGTCAGTCCGCGATTGGTCTGCCGATGATCGAGAAGGAGACCTACGGAGGCTATGAGTGCACCGTGACTAGGTACACCATGAGCGAGATCATCACATCCGTGTACGACGTCATATACAACGAGGGGAAGAAGGAAGGCATACTGTTCATCGACGAGATCAACTGTGTCTCGGAGACGCTAGCCCCTGCGATGCTGGACCTCCTGCAGAACAAGAAGTTCGGCCCGCACCTGATCCCGGACGGATGGGTGCTGGTGGCGGCAGGGAACCCTCCCGAGTTCAACGATTCCGCCAGGGAGTTCGACGTTGCGACCCTGGACAGGATAAGGATCATCGAGGTGGAACCCGATACGGACGTCTGGCTGAGATACGCGATGAGCAACGGGGTCAACGATTCCATCATCTACTATCTGAAGGTCAAACCGCAGAACCTGCTGAAGATAGAGCGTACCGTTGACGGCATACAGTTCGTCACCCCACGTGCATGGGAGGACCTGTCCGTGGTGCTCAACGAATTCGAGGGCAAGGGCGTCTGGGCATGTATTGATGTCATAACGCAGTACATCAGGGACCCGGAGATAGCGGCGGAGTTCAACAAGTACAGGGAGTTCTACAGGAAGTACCGCGAGGATTACAATTCGGATGCGATCCTGGCCGGTTCCTTCGAGGCCGGTCCCAACACCATGAGCGCGGAAGGGAGGCTGGCCGTCATCTCTATCCTCATCGGAAGGCTGAATGCAGAGGCAGGGAACGCGATGTCTCTGGAGTATGCCATCGACCATCTTGACAGGGAGAAAGGAATGACCATCAACGAGGTCAGGAAGAAACTCAAGACCAACCTGACGGCGGAGGAGAGGGCCGGGCTGCAGTTCACCCTCAGATGCATGAACGATCTGAAGACCCTGGAGGAGCTCACGACCCAACTGGGCGAGGCCAAGGATAAGTTCGACACTCATGTCAGGAATGCGATGGAATTCGCAAAATCCACGTTCGGTACCGGTCCGGAGACCGTCTCGCTGCTCACCGGACTCATCTCATGCTACAATGTGGTAATGTTCTCCAAGCCGGGAGGAACGCTCTATGCGTACAACGACGAACTGCTCAGCGAAGGCAGGAACAGGAAGATCAAATCCATGATGGAGGGATTGCAATGAGCGCTGCCAGAGTGGAGACCGTCCTGACGGACGGAGGACTGGAGATCACGCGGCTGATCACCAGCGATTTGAATATAGTAGTGCCCGCAGTGGTGAACGGTGTGGAAGTGGTTTCTCTCGGACCGCAGTTCCTTAGGGACTGCCACGGGTCCAGCGGACGTACATTGGTCATCCCGGCCAGCATCACCAGGGCATCTTCGGAGGCCCTCGTATCGCTTTCGGGACTCAGGATGATAAACTATCTCGGCAGTTTCGAGGCATTCAACAGTTTCGGATGGAGCATCAGCACGGACTGTCAGGTCACATGCGGTGACGGGTTCTCATTCAACTTCCTGGCGGGCTATTCGATCTGTTTCCCGGATTTCGACAACGAGATCCTCACCACTCGTCAGAGGATGTCAGAGGAGATCGCCATGTCCAGGCTGTCGAACCCCATCTTGCTGACAGATGACAACCGTGAGATGTACATCCAGTACATGAGGTCCCGTATCATCCCCATGGCGGAGCATGCGATCATGGAGAACGATATCGTCGTTCTGCATTCTGCCGTGGATTCCAATCTGATCCCGGACAAGGATATGATCAGTCTTCTGGATTATTCGGTCAGGTCCGGGAAGACTTCCTGCACGTCGATCCTCATGTCCGTGATGAATGCGAAGGCCGTCAAGCAGTGAGGATCTGTTTTCTCGCTCGGATATTGCATCTCACGGGCCCAGACAGCCGAGGGGAACTACCCAAACCCCATCTTCCCTTCTGTATGCTGTTCCTGATCCGGTCAGTACCATCATGAACTTTGGTTTCTTGGACCTGGGATCCATGCAGTCGACCAATCTCAGCAGGTTAGAAGCACCCTCTTCGATGTATTCTTCAGAACCTAATTTGATTTCTATAGCAGCCCAATCGCCATTCCTCAGGGTGATAACTGCATCCACTTCTAGTCCTGATGAATCTCTGTAGTGCTTCACCTTGCCTTTGAGTCTCTCCGCGTAGACTCTTAGGTCGCGAACACAAAGGTTTTCGAACAGGAATCCGAATAGGTTAAGATCGCCTATCAGGCCTTCGGGACCTATGTCTAATGCGGCACAGGCTATGGAGGGATCGATAAAATAGCGCGTATTGGAGGTCCGAATGGCCGTCTTAGATCTGATGTTCGGATTCCACGCCTCTGATTCCTCGATGACGTACAACCCCTTTAGCGCTTTGACATACGATGCGATGGTATCCTCATCCAGTGACATCGTATCGTTCTCTATCATATCGGATTTGATCGTTGAGTTGTTGGCTTGAGTCGAACAGTTTCTGGCATAGGATCTTAGAAGAAGTCTGACCCTTTCAGGATCCCTCCTTACATCATCATTGGACATATCTGTATTCACTATACCGTCCAGATAGTCCACCGCTTGTTCCAAGGCCACATTACGTTCTTGACCGATGGCTTTCGGCCATCCTCCTCTTGCTGTGTAAAACGCGTAATCGGATAGTTTCTTATCGCAACGAGAGAAAGCGCCTCCTCCGTTGAAAAGGTCCTCTAATGATACCGATCCATCACTCTCTCCAGACTCGTAAAGCGTCATCGGTCTCATGGTCAAGGATGTTATGCGCCCAGTTCCTGTGTGTTTTTCAGAGTCATCGATGTCTTTGGGCTTCTTTGATCCTGTTAGAATGAATTGACCGAATGCATCGCGTATATCGACCTCAGTTCTGATCTGATTCCATATGAACGGTATGACCTGCCATTCGTCGATGAGAAGGGGCGTATCACCTTTCAGGAAATCAGAGGGGCTCAGTTTTGCAAGAGCTATGTTCTGCTGCCTGGTCTCCTCGTCCTGCATGCGGATTATTGTTTTGGCAAATTGTTTTGATGTTGTGGATTTTCCGCACCATTTAGGACCCTTGACCCAGACAGCACCCTTGCTCTTAAGTTTGAATTGTAGAGTCTCGTCGACGATTCTAGGCATGTATTTGAAGCTCAATCTATCATGAACACAATCCGTTCGGTAGTTTATTAAGATTCTGTTCGGTAGTTTGTAGATAATCCGTTCGGTAGTTTGTGACGAAATTGTTCGGTAGTTTGTAGAATTAGAACCTCTAAACTAGAAGTCAAAAGGCCCGCAGTCATTGAACTGCGGGCTTTGAATGTGTATCAGACGATCTCTATCGTGGTGGAAACGTTGGGGTAGTACTTCGCATCGAGGAAGTAATCCTCCACCTTGCCGGGGATGTCCCCGAGGTCGTAACCTGTGGCGGTGGTCTCTCCGAAGATGAATCCGTCGGGGTTCTTCTTGTAGTCGGTGGATTCCTTTATGATCACGCCTGCGCATGCGTGCTGAGGCATCAGCACGAGGGCGACTCTGGTATCGAAACCGAGGATCTCCCTGCTCTGATGCGCGATGGCGGCGAACAGTATCGAGGTGTCCTCGCAGTCCCCTCCCTTATCGAAGAGCGTTTCCAATGGGAACTTCCAGTATTCAATGTAGCCGGTGTATTCCTCATCGGCCTGGTATTCGATCTCCTGCGTGAACCTCAGTACGTAATCGAGGTATCCGTACTCGTCGACCTCGCTGTAGCTCATCTTGTACAGTTCGATAAGCTTGGAGACCAATCCATCCATGTACGGGGCCATGATTTTGTCGGTGTAGCTGTAGGTGACGAAGGTCCTGTCACGGACGTGGTCCGGTCTGTCGGAGCTCCTCTGCTGAGGTGTGTAGAGGTCCTTGGCGTAGGTGATATCGGAGTAATCGATCTTCATGGTTATCTGATAGTAGGAGCCGCCGTACGTCCACTCGAATAGACGTGTGACGGTTCCGTCCACATAGACGTTGTAAACCTTCTTGGGAACGTCCGATTCATAAGCGTAGATCGTGTAGGAACCCCCTTCGAAATCATATGTGCCGTCGGACATCTCGGTCGTGCCCATATCGTTGTTCTCTATGAGGAACCTGTCTGCTTGGACACCAAACGTGTCCTTGAGGTCAATCATCACTCCCGGCTCCAGCTCCCTATCCCATCCGAGCCCGTTGAGGGCCAGGATCTCGGTGTCGCGGGTAATTGTGATCTCCAGGGTCGGATCCTTTCCAAGCAGTTTGTTGTTGCGGTCGTACCATCCGCCGAATCCCTTGTCCTTGTCATATTCGGCCGTGAGCTTCACCTTGCTTCCGATGGCGTAGGTCCCCTCGTTGCCGCTGACCTTCACGCCCTCTCCCTCTGCTACAACAAGTTTGCAGTCGGTCTCGATGTCCTCGTGGCCGTTGCTTATGTAGGTGTAGGTCGTGGACGATATGAACGATCCCGACTGCTCGGCCGAACCGACCTCGCGGACTATCTTGTAGGGTATCCAATCGTCAGCTATCCAGTATGTCCAGGTATCTCCCAGTTTGACGAGATCCTTGTAGATGGTGCATTCTTTTTCGCCAGCGGCGGTGGATATGGTCTCGGTCCCGCCCTTCTTCATGGAGCCCTTCTCTTGCATCCAGGAGAATCCTATTATTGGGATTTGGGCCGTCTTACCCATCTCAGTGTATGTGCGGGTGGTCATCCCTGCATTCATGATCTGATAGCTCTTGTCCGATTTGCTGTGGAATGTGTATAGCATCGTTACCTGGCCCGTTTCTGTGTAGGATTCCATACCAGCATCTTTCTCACCGGACAGATCGTACTTTACCCAGTTGCCCTGAATGTCGGGCGAGCTTTCTTGGTTCATGACTATGAAGGCACCGGCTGCAATGCATGCGATGGCCGCGACGGCTATTACCGCTATTATCTTGGGATTGAGTGACATCTGAATCTTGATGGGAATCGTTCTGAATCAATAAATAGGATGATGGGAAAAACCGGAAGAGAATCGTCTGGGGAGGGGTTTCCCTCCCCGGTTAATGGTTTGTTCAGGGTTTCCTGAATTTGACGAAGTAGACCACGATACCGATCACGACTATAGCCGCGATGATCCCGACGACTATCCAGATGGTGTTGTCTGACATGTCGCCGCTGGATCCGCCGTAGAACTTGACCTCTTTCGAATCAGGGTCCTGGGCGACGTAGTATCCGTCGGTTGTCTTGAAGAATGCCGCAGGGTCCTTGTCGGGATTGGAAGCCTGATAGCCCTTGGTGAACACCCTGTCCTTCTTCTCCAGATCGATTCCGATCTCGGTGCCGTCCTTGAAGGTTCCGCATTCGATCGTGTTCTTGCCTTCGATGTAGACATTTGCGACTCCAAGGAATCCTTTCGTATCGCTGCCCTTCTCGTTCTCCATTATGTACATGGAGCCCTGCATTTTGACATTGGCATCGTCTCCGATCAGGATTCCTCCGATCCCATCCTCGGACTTGTTCTTGCTGATTTTACAATCCTCGAGCAGGAGATTGGCGTCGCCGGTCACATATATCGCTCCACCCGATTCATCCGTGAAGTTTTCACTTATTTCGGCTCCCCTTATCTCGACATCTCCTCCGTAGATACGGATCGCACCTCCGTTGACGCTGGCAGTGTTTTTGATGAAAAGGCATCCAGTATCCCCGTTGGGACCGATGAACACCTTACTCTCTTTGATGAAGACTCCTCCGCCGTCAATCCAATCATCACCCATATGGACATTGTTGTATCTGATAGTGCATCCTTTGATGTTGACCGTTTCCGCGTTGTCGATGCAGAGGGCCCCTCCGCATCCATAGCTGCTGTTCCTGAAGAACGTACATCCTATGATGTCAACCTGACCAGTATTTTCGAGACATATCGCTCCGCCGTCATCGCTGCTGAAGTTATCTTGGAATTCACAGTTAGTGATGGTCATGGTAGTTCCGTCTTCGGCGTTGATTGCACCCCCTTTTTCTCTGGCGGTACCCTCAATAAATTTCACATTCTCAAGGACTATATTCGAAGAGTCCAAAGCTCTGATGAAGCCCCCGTCGTCCTCCGCAACGCAATTGGAAATCTCTCCGTTCTTCATCACCAGAGTGGATGACTCTTTGATGAAAATGCAGCCTCCTTCATCGGAAGCATAGGAGTTCTTGAAGTTCACATTCTCAAGGGTGACGGAACTTCCTCCCTTGATATACAGTCCGGCTCCGTTATCATAACACCCTCCGTTCAGGGTTCCGTTTATGATCCTTACAACTGCGCCGTCTTCGAACTTGATCTGACCGGTCTCTTCATGTCCGCGGCCGCCGATCCATCTTTTGAGGACGTGGTTGAACATATCAATGGTCAGGTTCTTCACGCCCCCGATCGTTATGTCGTCATCATTATCCAGTTCTATGTCCTGGCCGAACATGATGACCTCGTCATTCTCGAGATGTTTCAATTCCTCTTTTAATTCACCCCAGTTGTTCACTGTCACGTTCTTGCTGACGGCATCGGACTGCTCCTCGGGGAGCAATGCGAGCGCTGAGAACGCCATGGCGGCGATAATCACTACCGCCAGGAACTTCGTACGGAATGAATGATATTCGTTTGAACGTTCGAAATCCATGTTATCGTGGTTGTATTTAATCTAATCAATTTAAATGCGCCACAGTATGACTCGTAGTTTTCGTCACTATGGCGGCGGCTGGGGTCGCATATGGTCTTAAAATGGGATTCGGTCAACTCTACTTCGCTATTTTCTTTATACTACTAAGGTATCGACGGCAAATATGGCAGCGGATGCTAGCGGATGGCAGGACATCATCTCGGAGGATCTGAAAGAGGTCTCCAGGATAATGCATGAGGTCACCCGCGACAGCAACAAGGAGGTCCAGGATGTTCTCGATTATGCATTGGACTCTCCGGGGAAGATGATTCGTCCGTCCATGATCATCCTCATATGCTATGCATGCGGGACCAAGGCGGACGAGAACACCCTGAAATACGCCGCTGCAGCGGAGCTCACCCATATGGCCACGCTCATCCACGATGACATCAACGATGAGAGCGAAAGCCGCCGCGGCAAGCCCGCGACCTACAGGCAGTTCGGAGTGAAGAAGGCGCTCACCACCGGCGATATGATGCTGGTGAAGGCCATGTCCCTCTTCGATTCCAACCCCAAGCTCCTTCAGAGCATCATCGATATGGGTTCATCCCTTGCCGACAGCGAGTTCCTGCAGTACAACCACAAGTTCGATCTCGATATCATCGAGCAGGAGTACTATCAAGTCATCTCCGGTAAGACGGCAGCGTTCCTTTCCGAATGTGCTAGAACAGGAGGAATCGCAGCAAAGGCATCCGATGAGGTCATCGAGGAGGTGGCCCGTTTCGGACAGCTCTACGGAATGGCATTCCAGATAGCCGATGACCTGATCGACCTTCTAGGAACCGAGAAGGTCTCCGGTAAGACGGCGATGAGGGACCTCAGCGAAGGGATCATTACTCTGCCGACAATTCTCGCTATGAGGGATGTGAAGCTAGGTAACAAGATCCGCGGAATGATCAAGAAGGGCGCACCCCTTGAGGATGTCCGCGAGCTGATCGTCCAGACTGAGGCAGTCTCCGACTGCAAGCTCATCATCAAGGATTATGTCGACGAGGCCGTGGACTGCCTCAGCATTCTTCCGGACAGCCCCTACAGGCAGTCCCTCATTGACCTTACGAAGCTGAACCTCACTAGGCTCAGCTGATCAGTAGTGGTCGTACAGTATGTTCCCGGGTTCCAGCAGGACACCGTTCCCTTTCTGGACGCGTCCGACTATCTCTGCGTTGGAGTACTTCTTGGCGATCTGCTCAGCATCGTCGGCGGGGGCGATGATGGTGAATCCCATGCTCATGTTGAGCGTCTGATAGATCTCCTTGTCCTCCACCTCTCCGAGCTCCTGGAGCTTCTGGAAGATGGGTGCGGGTTTGACGGGGTCGCTGATGACGTACTGGAGTCCCTTCTTCATGCGGAGGATGTTCCTGAGGCCTCCTCCGGTGATGTCCACCAGTCCGTGGACGTTAAAATTCGATGTGATCTCGAGGACCTGCTTCACGTAGATCTCAGTGGGAGTGAGGAGCTCCTCACCCATCGACTTGGAGAGGCCGGATACCTTGTCGTTCCATCTGATGTTGTTGGCCTCGACGATCTTCCTGGCGAGGGTCAGTCCGTTCGAGTGGATACCTGAGGACTTCAGAGCGATAATGAGGTCCCCTTCCTCGCAGGTCTCCCCGGTTATGATCCTGTCCTTGGCGACGTATCCGAGACAGGTTCCTGAGAGGTCCACGCCGTTCACGATCTCGGGGAGGACGGCTATCTCCCCACCGACGATCTCCATGTTGGAGAGTTCCGCACCTTTTTGGAGTCCGATACCGATCTCCTTGGTGATCTCCTCGTTGGGCTTGTCGATAGCGATGTAATCTACGAAGGATGTGGGCTCGGCGTTCACGCAGATGGTGTCGTTGACGTTCATCGCGATGCAGTCGATTCCAACGGTGTCCCATTTGTTCAGGGCTTCCGCGATCATGAGCTTGGTACCGACTCCGTCGGTGGCGAGTGTGATGTATTTGTCGCCGAAGTCGATCAGACTTGCGAAGAGTCCCGGAAGGCGGACGTTCTGTCCTATGCCGTCCCTCTTATACTCCAGCTTGTCGACCAATGCCTTGATCGCGTTCGATTTCTGATCGATGCTAACGCCCGATTTCTCGTAGGTCCAACCGCTCATGTGATCCTCTGAAAGAGGATATGGGCACCAGGTTTTTATGAGTTCGGATGGTGACTTAATGAAATACAACAAGTCTAGATTGTGAAAGAATGTTCAGAGTAGGTCCGTCAGCCTGACGGTGTCCAGATAATCGGATATTATCCCGTCGAGCTTCCTCCACATCGGAAGGGTCTTGCATGTGTCCGCCTTGGCGCAGACGAAGCCTTCGTTGAGGCATGCCACGGGGGCGAGCTGGTCCTCGGAGACTTTGAGTATCTCGCCCACCGTGTATTGGTCGGCAGGCTTGGACAGCTTGTATCCGCCGCCCTTGCCCGCGACCCCGGTCACAAGACCGGATTCCTTGAGGTTCGGCATTATGGCCTCAAGGTACTTGAGTGACAGTCCCTGTCTGTTGGCGATATCCTTGAGGGGTACGACCGCACCTTCCCCCTGCTCGGCCATGTCGAGCATGACGCGCAATGCGTACCTTCCCTTTGTGGATACCAACAGACTCATGTCTCATTCCTCGAACAGTGCTGTGGACAGATATCTCTCTCCAGTGTCGGCAAGGATGGCGACGATGTTCTTTCCCTCGTTCGCTGGATCCTTGGCCAGCTGGATCGCGGCTGTGATGGCTGCCCCTGCGGAGATTCCCACAAGGACCCCTTCCGTCTTTCCGACGAGCCTTCCGTTGACGAAGGCGTCGTTGTCCTCCACTGCGATGACCTGATCGTAGATCTTTGTGTCCAGTGTGTCGGGGACGAATCCTGCTCCGATTCCCTGTATCTTGTGGGGTCCGGTCTTTCCTTCGGACAGCAACGGTGAACCTTTGGGTTCCACTGCGACCACCTTAACACTAGGAATCTTAGATTTAAGATACTTTCCGGCTCCGGTAATGGTACCTCCAGTTCCGACTCCGGCGACGAGGATGTCCACCTTTCCGTTGAGATCCTTGCAGATCTCGGGACCTGTGGTCTTGAAATGGATCTCGGGGTTGGCAGGGTTGACGAACTGTCCGGGTATGACCGAGTTGGGTATCTCCTTGGAGAGCTCCTCAGCTTTGGCGACGGCTCCCTTCATTCCCTTGGCTCCCTCTGTGAGGACGAGCTCCGCTCCGTATGCCTTGATGAGCTTGCGGCGCTCGATGGACATGGTCTCGGGCATCACGATCTTGATCTTGTATCCCCTGGCGGTCGCGATGGATGCCAGAGCGATACCGGTGTTCCCGGATGTGGGTTCGATGAGGATGGTGTCCTTGTTGATCTTGCCCTGCTTCTCGAGCTCGTCGATCATCGCCTTCGCGATCCTGTCCTTGACGGATCCAGCGGGGTTGAAGTACTCCATCTTACCGAAGATCTTGGCCTTGAGGCCCAGTTCCTTCTCCAGGTTTGTGAATTCCACCAGAGGTGTGTTTCCGATTGTCTCGTCGATTGATTTGTAAAGCATTGATTTCACTCCTTGACTGCTTCGAATGCGTTTTTGAGATCGTTTATGATGTCGTCGATGTGCTCCGTACCGATGGAGAGACGGATGGTGTTTGGCTTGATGCCGCTCGCCAGAAGGTCCTTCTCCTCCATCTGCGAGTGCGTGGTGGATGCGGGGTGGATCACCAGGGATTTCACATCCGCGACGTTCGCTAGCAGGGAGAACAGCTGGAGGGACTCCGTGAACTTCTTGGCCTTCTGGGCATCTCCTTTGAGCTCGAAGGTGAAGATGGATCCGGCCCCTTTCGGGAAGTATCTGTCATAGAGCTCCTTCTTCGCACCGGTCTCCAGGGAAGGATGGTTGACCTTCTCCACCTGGGGGTGGTTCTTCAGGAACTCCACGACCTTCAGGGCGTTCTCGATATGGCGTTCGGTACGCAGGGACAGCGTCTCCAGCCCTAGCAGCAGCAGGAACGAGTTGAAAGGTGAGATGGCGGCCCCCTGGTCCCTCATGAGGGTGGTACGGATCTTCACGACGAATGCCGCCTTGCCGACGGCCTCGGTGAATACCACTCCGTGATAGGATGGGTTGGGCTTCGAGAGCGTGGGGAACTTGTCGTTCTGCGCCCAATCGAAGTTTCCGCTGTCGACGATCACTCCTCCCATTGCGACACCGTGCCCTCCGATGAACTTGGTAGCGGAGTGCACCACGATGTCTGCGCCGTGCTCGATGGGCCTGAATACGGAGGGCGGACTGAATGTGCTGTCGACGATGAGCGGGATCCCGTTCTCGTGGGCGATCTTGGAGATCGCATCGATGTCGGCGACATCGGAGTTCGGGTTGCCCAGGATCTCGGTGTAGAGCAGCTTGGTGTTGGGTTTAATGGCTTTCCTGAAGTTCTCGGGGTCGGAAGGGTCCACGAAGGTGGTCTCGATTCCCTGTTCCCTGAGGGTGTTGGCCAGAAGGTTGAAGGTACCGCCGTAGACGTTGGCAGAGGAGACGACGTGGTCCCCTGCGAGGGCGATGTTCTGTATCGAATATGTGATCGCAGCCGATCCCGATGCGGTGGCGAGCGCGGCTACCCCTCCTTCGAGTGCAGTGATCCTCTCTTCGAACACCGAGGATGTGGGGTTCATCAGTCTTGTGTAGATGTTTCCCGGTTCCGTGAGGGCGAAACGTCCGGCTGCCGTTGCGGAGTCCTTGAAGACATAGGATGTAGTCATATAGATGGGTACTGCGCGGGAGTCGGTCGCAGGATCGGCCTTCTCCTGACCAGCATGTACCTGCAAAGTCTCGAGTTTGTATCCATTCGGTGTTGTCATTTGATCACCGGGGCCTACAACACACAAGATGATTAAAAACCTACCTATTAAATTGGTAGGAATTACTAAATACACAATTTGGATTAGACCTTGTGGTGATGATATGCCGATAAACATTCCCGACGGACTTCCCGCCTTCTCCCAATTGGAGAAGGAGAACATATTCGTCATGAAAGAGACAAGGGCTCTCAGTCAGGACATCAGGCCCCTTAAGATTGCGATACTCAATCTGATGCCCACCAAAGTGGAGACTGAGATACAGCTAATGAGGTTGCTCAGCAACACTCCTCTGCAGATTGACATAACCCTATTGGTCCCTGCCTCCCACGAATCGAAGCATATCTCCCGCGAGTATCTGGACAGGTTCTACAAAACTTTCGATGACATCAGACATGAGAACCTGGACGGCATGATCATCACCGGGGCCCCTTTAGAGGATATAGAATATGAAGAGGTGGACTATTGGCCGGAACTCAAGGAGATCATGGACTGGTCCAAGCACCATGTGGTGACCACCGTCTACATCTGCTGGGCATCTCTCGCCGGACTCTATCATCACTACGGCATCCAGAAGCATGCGCTCCCCAAGAAGAAGGCGGGTATCTTCGAATACAGGAACCTCGCCCCCACAGAGCCCCTGCTCAGAGGGGTGGACGATGTCTTCAGGGTCCCCCAGTCAAGGTATGCGACCGTGGATCTGGACGATGTACTCAAGGACCCCAGGCTGCACGTGGCCGCAGTTGACTCCGAAAGGGATCCGGCCATAATCATCTCCGACGATCTGGAGATATTCATCACCGGTCACATGGAATACGACGTCAACACACTGGCCAACGAATACCAGAGGGATGTCGATAAGGGAATCGAGCCCGCATTCCCGCTCAATTACTATCCCGGGGACGATCCCCGTTTCGATCCTATACTGAGCTGGCGCAGCTATTCGACGCTGATCTTCACGAATTGGCTGAATTACTACGTCTACCAGCTCACACCTTACGATCTGAAGAGCAAAGAAAGAATCAGAGGATGACCTAATGCAGAGTGTATATCTAGATAATGCTGCGACCGCACGTATGAGGAAGGAGGCGCTGGACGCCATGATGCCTTATTTCATGGAGGAGTATGCGAACCCTTCGAGCATCCACGCCATGTCGAGGAACCCCAGGGCGGCCGTCAAGAAGGCAAGGGAGCAGATCGCTTCATGTATCGGTGCCGAACCGTCGGAGATATTCTTCACGTCCGGCGGAACGGAATCGGACAACTGGGCCCTGATAGGGACGATGGAGATGCTGGAGAAGAAAGGGAAGCATCTGATCATCTCCACCATCGAGCACCACGCGATACTGGAGACCGCGGTCTACCTCGAGAAGAGGGGATTCGAGGTCACCAGGGTCGGAGTGGATTCAGAAGGTATCATCAGGATGGATGAGCTGGAGAAGGCCATCAGGCCTGATACCGTCCTCATATCCGTGATGACCGCCAACAACGAGATCGGTTCCATACAGCCTATCGCCGCCATAGGAAAGCTCGCCCACGAGAAGGGTATCCTGTTCCATACCGATGCCGTACAGGCCTTCGGACACATACCCTTGGATGTCGGTAAGATGAACATCGATATGCTCAGTGCCAGCGGTCACAAGTTCGGTGGCCCGAAGGGGGTAGGTTTCCTCTATATCAAGAAAGGGATTAGGCTTCCCTCCTTCATGCACGGAGGGGAGCAGGAGGAGGGCCGCAGGGCCGGTACCACCAACGTCCCCGGAGTCGTCGGGATGGGTGTCGCTGCCGAGATCTCATGTAGGGAGATGCCCGACACCATCACAAAGCTCTCAGAGCTCCGCGACCATCTCATCGACCGCGTTCTGAAGGAGATCCCGTACTCTAGGCTGAACGGATCAAGGGACAAGAGGCTCCCGAGCAACGCGGATTTCAGCTTCGAGTTCATCGAGGGAGAGTCGATGCTGATGAGCCTCGGCATGAAGGGAGTGTACATCTCGACCGGTTCCGCATGTGCGTCTGGTTCGTTGGACCCTTCCCATGTCCTTTTGGGGATCGGACTCCCCCATGAGATCGCCCACGGTTCCATCAGGGTATCGATCCCGGAGGGAACGACGATGGAGCAGATCGATTATGCAGCGGATTCCCTCAAACAGACGGTGGAGACAATGAGGTCGCTCTCCCCGCTCTATGACGATTTCATCAAGAAACAGAAGGTATGATCATGTACGACGGAGAATACAGCGATAAGGTCATCGACCATTTCACCAACCCCAGGAATGTGGGGGAGATCGAGAACGCGTCTGGAGTGGGAACTGTCGGGAACGCGAAGTGCGGGGACATCATGAGGATATTCCTCGACATCGACGAGAACGGGATTATCAGGGACTGCAAGTTCAAGACATTCGGCTGCGGAGCGGCCGTCGCGAGCAGCAGCATGGCCACCGAGATGGTCAAAGGGAAATCCGTGCAGGAGGCTATGGAAATCACCAACAAGGCCGTCATGCAGGCATTGGACGGTCTACCGGTCGTGAAGATACACTGCTCCCTCCTTGCGGAGGAGGCGATCCATGCCGCACTTTGGGATTACTGTCAGAAGAGCGGTACCATCATCGAGGGGCTGAAGCCTCCGAAGGCGGATATCAACGACGAGTGTCCGTTATGAACGGGGAGGAGCTTTTCTCCAGGGCCGTGACGACTGTTCAGGAGATGTATCTGAAGATTGGGGATTCCTACGGGAGCGTGTCGCTTTACTATCCCTTCGAGGGGGATTCCCCCATCGAGGAGGAGTTCCGCAGAGCTTCTGAAAAGGATTTCCCCGACATGGTCCTGGAGAGGCTCCCTCAGCGCCTGAGGGTAACTGTCAACGAGAAGGACTGCGTCCGTATCTCGAGACTGCCGATGAAGAGGACGATGGTCGATGTCGTGTCGGCCACCAAGGGCGGTATGGATATCGAGAAGGTCAAGGGGTTCATCAAGGAGAGGTATCCGGAGTCGCTCATATCGAAGTCGGGGTACATCGATTTCGATTGGATACTCCTCTTCCCCGAAGAATTAGATGATGATGTCTATTGTCTCTCTGAGGAGCTGGGGCAGGTGACATACCACAGGTTCTCAAGGGAAGAATACCTGGCGCTGGGCTTCGAACTGCCCGGTGTCAGAGAATGTTCAGCATGACGGTCAGTATCGTCACGTTTACCAGGTCGGTGAAAACGCCCCCAACCAAAGGTATCAGGAAATAGGCCATGGGTGCAGGTCCGAATTCCTTCGTTATAGCTTCGATATTGGCCACAGCGTTGGGGATCGCACCCATACCGAATCCCATGAATCCCGCAGTAAGAGCCGCCGATTCGTAATTCTTTCCGGTCGCTCTGAAGACGATATAATAGACGAACAGGGCGAGGGCCACTCCCTGTATGATCAATGTAATCACCATCACCGCGGCGAGGTCCGCCAGCTGCCAGAGTTTGATCATCATCAGCGCTATGGCGAGGAACAGGCTGAGGCAGACCCATCCCGTGGTCTCTATCTCCCTTACCGGGAGCTCATAACCCAAGGCATCCGCTGCATTCCTGACGATGACGGCCACGATCAGCGCACCCAAGTATGTGGGCAGGGATATGCCGAGGTTGAAGAACAGGTCGTTGACCAGGGTGCCCAATCCCAAACACAATACTATCAGTATCATCCCTATGAGGAATCCGTGAGCGGACATCTCCCTGTTGGATTCGCTCACTATGAAGCTCTCTCCGACAGGGGTGAGGGAATGGTTCCTAATCCTTTTCTTTGCGATCGGACCGCCTATGATCCCGGCGATGGCGAGACCGAATGTAGCGGAGGCGATCGCGACCACATCCGCACCTTCAAGATGGTAATCGTTCACGAGGACCTGCCCGTAAGCGGCCGCCGTTCCGTGTCCTCCGAACAGGGAGATGGAACCGAGCGCAAGCCCGTACTTCGGATCCATACCGAACAGGCTGGCACAGAGCGGTCCCAAGGTATCCTGCATCAGGATGATCACGGCCACGAGGGCGATCAGGATCATCAGCATCTTACCTCCCGACTTGAGCATCGAGAAGGATGCAAGGAATCCTATCGAACAGAAGAATGCCCTCATGCAGATCTCT
Organism: Thermoplasmata archaeon; assembly: GCA_015063285.1. Classification (NCBI taxonomy): domain Archaea; kingdom Methanobacteriati; phylum Thermoplasmatota; class Thermoplasmata; species Thermoplasmata archaeon. The sequence continues at coordinate 208,573 of SUST01000001.1, read as the reverse complement.
TTTATCGTCTCATCGAACGTGATCTCCGCTACGTCCCCGACGTGAAGGACCAGCAATATCAAGGAGAACGCTAGACCTCCGACGACTGCGGCGGGTATGCAGAAACGCCTGAGGAGTTCCGAGCGCTTCACCATCCATACCCCGACGATAAGAACGACAGCCCCTAATGCAGTCGTCTCATACATGTCGAGGAACAGAAATTGCACTTATATCCCTTCCCGCTATCAGTTTATGGATGCCCCAAGGTCGTATGCCGCCTGTGCGGAGCCCGAGCCAAGGACCTCTCCGAGGCTGTTCCATCCCACGCTGTCGACGTAGTTGCGGTACCATGTCACCGACTCATTGTACTGGGGGTCGTCGGATGTCATCAGCAGGGCGCAGTCCCTCTGACATGCCTCGTATCCGTATTTGGCGAAGACCGCTATCATGCGGTCCACAGCGGTCTTGAGGACTCCGGAGATGCCCAGGAAGTATACGGGTGATGACAGGACGACCACATCGCATGTCATGAATGCGTCGTAGATCTGCTTCATCTCGTCCTTCTGGGCGCAGGGATCCGCATTGCGTGAGCAGCCCATACAGGCCATGCATCCGCGGATCGTCATGGTCTGAAGATAGAATTCTTTCACAGTGTTTCCTGATGCCTTGGCCCCGTCCGTGAAGGATTTGACCAGTGATGATGTGTTCCCGTTCTTCCTCGGGGAACCGTTGAGAATGATGATATTCGCCATTTCGCTCGATTCAAGAATCAGATGTTCGAATATAATTTGTGTGAGGCTCAGTGTTGAAGGAACTCAGATCAGAATATGCGAGAATATGGTGCACGCGGGGGGAGCTGAGCTCTCCTCACGGGCTTTAACCTGTGTTTTACTTGGTAAACCGCGTGCTGGCACGGTTCTGTATGACGTGTCGGCTATTACACCGGCGCGAACGTGAATTAACCCGTTCCACCCTTGCGGGCGCTTATACTTACCCATGCCGTCCGGCGCTATTAACACCGGCTTTCGTGCCATGCGGCACGACCTATGCGTCACATACGCGGCGCAACACACTTTCTCTTACGAGTCAGATATGCTTAAGGCAATGAGACTATTCATCCAATGTATATAAAGCGAATCTATATTTGGTCAGTAATTGTGCAAATAAAACAAAAATCTTTTAAAATTATTCATTTTTGATATGATATCCCGCTTTCCTAAAGCTTTCCTTTAGCTACTCTCCTTCAAGAATGCAAAACTCTGGATGTCTCGGGATTTTAATCGGCCCCCGTTTTTCAAGGATCTCTATTGCTCTCTCGAAGTTAGATACTGCCTCCTCGGTGCTTAGATCTAGGTCCATGAAGAAACTCTCGGTTGCCATTTTTTGTCACCTATTGTCTTCATTTTTACTGTTGATATTTAATATAGCGGTCGGTTCGTTGGTTTTTAGATTAATTAAGGGAGCGGTTCTGGTTCTTCAGGACCGCTTAATTTGTTTAGATAAAAGCAATCATTTGTAGCTGGTTTTTTTTCTTTATTGAATGCTATTGATTTGAATCCATGTTTTTCATAGTAGCCCGTCATTATGGGGTCGCAGTCTACACGAATCAATTTACATCCTACTTCTTTTTTCACGTTTCTGAATACCTTCAGGGCACTATTCATCATGGATTCTCCAAAACCTGGGGCTGACGATTCTGATCTGCATAGCTGCCCAAGTAAGTGTGTCTGCAGTATTCTAGAGTCTGGATCCATATTCATTCTCTTTTGCAGGTTTTTAGATACAGATGTATTTTCACTCAATTGTAGACTTTTTAATCCAATTGAATAGAATCCAAGAATGACACCTTTAGATTCATCGTATACGATATACGTTCTCGAAAGGTCTCTTTTCTCAAATTCAATAGAGCGTTCGAATAGAAAACGCTCTAAATCCGGACTCTATTTGCATTCAAACGTGTGTAGGAAGGCCTGTAGTTGAGATTGTTCAAGCGTTTTCAACGCGTCCAACAATTGAATTGTCTTGATTTTAGAATCAATCATCTCCGACATTGTATCCCATATTTTTGAAAGAAGCTCTAGCTTCTTCAGCTGTTAAAATCGGAATATCGCAGTCATCGGTGATCTTTATGCCTCCCCGTTGATCATAATGCTCAATAGCCTTCAGCATATTCTCGCATTTCTCCTCGGTGTCGAGGACCATATCTTCAAGGAAGCTTTCGGTGGCCATTTGTTCACCTATTGTCTTCATTTTTACTATTGATATTTAATACAGCGGTCGATTCGTTGGTTTTACGTATCAATGTGCATCATTTTGCGTGAAGTCTTTGAATCAGTTTTGACCAGAGAGCGGCACAGTCGGTTATTTCTAAGGATGAAGCACGGTCTTTGATGTTCTTATATGACTTCAAGTCAGACTGCAAACCCCATTAATAGGAGAATCTCCTAATCAGATTCATGGCCGATCTCCACGACCGTTGGGTCGCTGAAAGAAGGAACGAGCATTATTACAAGCTCGCCAAGAAGCTCAACTATCGTTCCAGGGCATCCTTCAAGCTCATTCAGATAGATGAGAGGTTCGGCATATTCAAGGAGGGGGATTCCGTCGTGGACCTGGGAGCATGTCCCGGCGGATGGTGTCAGGTCGCCAAGGAGAGGACCTGGCCGAACGGGCATGTCATCGGCGTCGATCTAAGGTACATCAAACCTTTGGACGGGGTGGAGTTCATCATCGGCGACATCACCGAGGATTCCACCATGAGGGAGCTCCTCGAGAGGTTCAACGGGAAGGCCGATGTCATCCTGTCGGACATGGCCCCGAACATCGCGGGCCATTACTCCACCGACCATGCGAGGTCGATCAATCTGTGCATGTTCGCCGTGAACGTCTGCGACCGCATCCTGAAGAAGGAAGGTAAACTGGTAATGAAGGTCTTCATGGGAGATATGTTCGATTCCCTGAAATCCGAATTGGAGAAGAGGTTCCAATCGGTGAAGGTCCATTCTCCGGATGCTTCAAGGCCCACATCTTCCGAGGTCTACGTCATCTGTCAGGGGTTCTACGGCAAGACCGTCAAGCTGAAGGACGTGTCCGAGAAGGAGAAGAAACCCGAGTTCACTGTCAAGGGCGGGTTCATATGAGGCCCACCAAGATCGTCTGCGTGGGATGGAACTACAGATCCCACATCAAGGAGCTGAAATCGAAGCTCCCCGAGGAGCCCACCATTTTCTTCAAGCCCGTCAGCTGCCTGATCGGTAACGGCGATGACATCGTCATCCCGAAAGGGGTCACCAACGTGCAGCACGAGGTCGAGCTTGCGCTGATCTACGGGAAGGAATGCAAGCATGTTCCCGAGGAGGATGCGATGTCGTACATCTCCCACGTGGCGGTGTTCAACGACGTCTCCGCCAGAGATATGCAGTGGAAGGCCCGCGATGAGGGGAACACATGGGATCTTGCCAAGGGTATGGACACGTTCGGGCCGATGTCGGAGCCTGTTCCTGTGAAGGACGCGGGGGATCTGCAGAACCTTGAGCTCGAGCTCACCGTCAACGGAGAGGTCAGACAGAAGGGGAACACCGCGAACATGATCTTCACCCTGCCTTGGTTGGTCTCGTATGTGTCGAGGTACATCACCATGTACGAAGGGGACATCCTGATCACCGGTACGCCCGAGGGAGTGTCGGAGATAAGACCCGGGGATATTGTATGTGCCAGGATTCAGAATGTCGGTGTCCTGACCAATAATGTGAGAGCCGAGTGACTGTCGTTACTTCGTGGGAACAATGTAGGAAACACGATTCTCTTCCTGAATTTCATAAAAGTAAATTTGATATTCTATAACATATCAAATCAAAAATCAATTTATATAGTGATATTATATAACATATCAATATGGAAGAATGCTTGGTACCCCGTCCTGTATACCAATCCCTTCTGATGAGGTCTGTGCAATCGCCGACTATCAAGGTTATAGTGGGCATGAGGCGTACAGGTAAATCCAAACTCCTGAAGCTTCTGATGAAGGATCTGGTGGAATCGGGGACGTCTGCTGACAGGATCTATTACCGCAAGTTTGATGAGGAGTTGGATGATGAGAGGCCCGATTTACGCGGACTCATTGACGATGTCAAATCGAAGGTACAGGTCGGTGAGGGGGCATTCATCCTTCTCGATGAGATGCAGGACATCGAAGGATGGGAGCGTGCTGTGGAATCGTTCTATGATTCCGGCGCCAATGTTTTCATAACCGGTTCCAACGCGAATATGCTGTCATCGCAACTGGCGACCAAACTCTCAGGAAGATACATCGAGATACAGGTGTATCCTCTGACCTTCAGGGAGTTCGTGGAGTTCAGGAGGAGCCGTGGCGACCAATCGGATGAGGATGCACTGGTCAGGCGTTTCCAGGATTCAGGTTCTCTTCCGGCCGTGGCGCTGATGGACGAGGATGACACGGACCTGATAGACATGATGCTTTCAGGAACATTCGATACCGTTTTCGTCAAGGATGTAATACAGCGCAATGAGATCAGGAACCCTGCCAAGATCGTGAACCTGAATCGTTACATGATGCGCAGCATCGGAGACAGGGTGTCGGTCAGATCGGCAGCAGGGTATCTTACAAGCACCTCATCGCCCACCAATCCGGAGACCGTTGACGGATACATATCGATGCTGGAATCCGCCTTGTTGTTCTACCGTTCCAAGAGGATGGATTCGAAGACCAAGGAATATCTTCGCACGACGGACAAGTTCTACTGTACAGATATCGGAATCAGGAACAGGACGGTGCCCGTCCGCCCAGACGATATCGACGGTATCATGGAGAACATAGTGTTCATTGAGCTGAAGAAGAAGTATGGGGACGTGGCCACCTACGATGTGAATGGCAAAGAGGTCGATTTCGTGGTGTGGACGCCTAAGTACAAGGCCTACTACCAAGTGTGCTCCGATGCATTTTCCGCTGATACCTTCAGGAGAGAGCTGGCGCCGCTGAGGGCGATAGACGACAATTATCCGAAGTTCCTGCTATGCAAGGGTAAGACCATGATGGATGAAGCCGAAGGGATAAGGATCGTCGATTACGACGAGTGGGTTAAGGATCCTTTATGAGCACGGGCATGTACAGGAATTGCGTCCTAGGCTGTCTCGGGGATCAGGCACCGGGGCAGGGCAGAGCGATGATACAGAACGTGTTTACGCTCATGAACACCGTCGGATCCGGGCGAAAATTGACAGTTCTCAATAGTCTGGTGCCATCTTATTTCTGTGATATGATTGAACTGATCGTGATTATTCCGACGATTCTGAATTTGGGAAAAATGCAATAAAATACATTTTTACATGAGGAAAAATGTAGAAAAATACATTTTTCCCGATTCTGTGTATAGATATAATATCAATAAAGCGGCTGATGGTCGGTCAAAGGAGGTCGACGCCTCGGTTGTTTTGAACCCTTGTAAGAAAAGGCTCTGTGAGTACAGTATCATCCTGACGGCGGGAGTCAAGTTCACCCGATTTGACCATCATTATAAAGTCGATAGGCGATACTCTGGCCATGAGCAAGAACGCGTTCATCTTCGGGGCTGCCGCGGCTGCGGTCGTCCTGGTGATGCTGTTCTCATTCCTGACGTCGGAAGAGGGTTACAGCGTGAGGGAGGATGTGGTCGTAGGGGACTATATCGAATATGAGTTCTATGCCGAGCAGCACATCGCATACGATATGGAGATGAATGTGAATCAGTTCTACAACCGCTTCCTGCATTACGATGTGTCGCAGATGGCGCAGGGGGAGGATGCGCTCTACCCCTACAAGGGATCGGACCTCGAATGCCGCACCTTCCATTCCGACGATACCCTAGTGTATCTTGCCAAAGGGTCGGACGTCCCCGTCTACGAGGAGGAGGACTACTATTCCCTGCATTATGTGAGGTCATTGGTCTCGACGACGGTGGATCTCACCAAGCCGGTCTCCCCTTCGGATATAACCGAGGGTACGGAACTCAAGAGGGTGGACGTCCAGACAGGGGGAGATGCCAACACCACCGAGAGGCTGATGACCGTCGGGAAGATAGACGAACAAGGGAATACAGCCGTCGCTCTGAAGATGCTCGTCCTGATGGAGGAAACGGTCGATCTGACCGTGGCGTCCGTCGACGGCGACATGCTCACTATGGAGAACGGTGATGAGTACGACAGGGACAGTTTCCTGTCCTATGTTTCCTATGCATACAAGCTGCAGGAATTGAAAGAGCAGTACGAGACAATCATCGAGGAGTCCGACAGCAGGGAGAGGTTCGACCTTCCCATGGGGAACGGATATTACGATGTGCACACGCTGGTAACGGAGGGGCTGAACAAGGAGGAGCGGACTTTCACGATTGCCCATTTGGGAGATGCCGTCGCCCTGCAGGAGATGCAGTTCAAGACCCGTCTTGTCCAATCAAGTTATTCTTCCTGGAAGCTGATCGGGTCCAGTCTTCTCGAGAAGTGATCCGATACCATTCATCTCAGGGCCTCAGGCCCTGATTTTCATCAAGGAATCGATGATCGTCGATTTCCAATGGAGATTACGACAGCAGTGCCTTCACGAAGATGAAGGCTGCTATGCCTATGAACACCACTCCGAAGAGTGAGAAGAACCACGGGGCGCCCGAGTCGTTGGCCAAGTATATCCATACTATGCCGAATATGATTGCTATGAGGGCCGACAGCATCCTGTAGAACTTGTTAGACATGGGATTGGTATCATTGCTTCCATACTTATATTGGATGTCACGACCTATGTGAAAGGGTTCTGCATATGCGGAACTTAAGAAACGGATTTATTCCGACATTCTTTACAATCATGCATGTCCAGAAAGGTAGTCGCTGTCAACGGGAGCCCGCGTTCGGGTTGGAATACGGATATGCTCATCAACGAGGCTGCCAAGGGTGCCGAATCCAAAGGTGCGGCGGTCGATAAGTTCGACCTCTACAAACTGGACAGCTATACCGGATGCATCTCGTGCTTCGGATGCAAGAGGAAGGCACATGAGGGCGAATGCGTCGTTAAGGATGGACTCAAGCCTGTTTTGGATTCGATAAGGGAAGCTGACGGTCTCATCATAGGTGCGCCCAACTACTTCGGAGACCTGTGCGCACAGTTCAAGACATTCTACGAGAGGCTGGTCTTCCCCTACCTCACTTACAACAAGGAGCACCCTTGCTGCAACACACGCAGGATCCCCGTGCTCCTGATCATGACGTCCAATGCTCCCTCAGGCTTCTACGATGAGATGCTGGAGAAGTACAGGTCGACATTGGATTCATTCATAGGTCCTACGAAGGTTCTTGTCGTGGGAGAGACCCTTCAGGTGAAGGATTACAGCAAGTTCGACTGGACCTTCTTCGATGCCGAACAGAGGATCGAGAGGAGGGAGAAGGTGTTCCCCGGAGAACTGAGGACGGCCTTCGCGATGGGCGAGAATCTTCTAGGATGAGACAACCGTTGGAACCAATCTCCTTAGTCCCCGATGATAGAACCGAATCTAGAGCCGATATAGAATTGCCGATCGTCGTTATAGGCGGAGAGGCACGTACGGAGACGGTCGCTAACTGATTGGTAGAGAAGGATGTTTCATGGGGGGTTTGACCCCCCGTTAAGGGAATCCTGTTCGATCCTTGCAGAATCGTTTTCACGCTTTCTTGGCTTTCTTAGTTTTGCCATCGACGGTGGCCTTCGGTTTGGGTTTGGCAGCTTTCTTGGCGGAAGATTTCTTCGCTTTCTTTTCTGCATCGTCATCCTCCTTCGTAACTGTCGGCCCCATCGGCATGGGGAAGAATGGGAATGGCGGGAAGCCCGGCATCATGGGAGGTTTCTGCATCTTGATGATCGGATTCCAGAGGTTCTCCATGTCAGCGTTGAAATCAGGCATCTTCGGACCGAATCCGGGGAGCGGCATGAAAGGCATGGGGGGCATCATAGGCGGGCTCATCATACCGGAACTGGAAATCGCATCCTCTAATTGGTTGATCTCTTTCATCAATGGCATCAGATGATCCATGTAGACCATTTTGAAAAGCTTCGGTGCCAGATTCCATAGGCTCTGCGGGATGTTATCGACGTCGAAATCGGTCAGCTTCATGATGAGCTCTCTGAGTCCGGGGATGTTCAGCGCCTTCAGCATTCCTCCTTCCTTCATTTCCGGTATCGCAGCGAAGAATTCCGCCAGGATCTTGTAGGAATCCTCCTCGAGTTCCTGAGGTACTCCGGCTCCCACCGTGGCGAATTCGCCTTCCGCCGCCGGGACCAGAACTATGTCCACCAACAGGTCATCGACATAGGCGGGTTTGATGGAGTAGCGGACTCCCGTAACCAATCCCGATTTGAGCATCTTGGCATCAACCTTTCCGTTGGAATTCAGGGGCATTTTATCCAAGAACACGACTTGGCTGGGGAGGTTGGTGTTCGAAATAAGCTCGTCCTTTATGAATACCTGGACCAGCGCGTCGCGCAGGGTGGTGAGTCTATCTCCGTCTTGATCCTTCATCTCCACGTAGAGGATGGGGATGTTATCGTGCAGGACCTTGTGGAATTCCGGTGCGAGAGCGCAGAACCTTATCCCGGGCTGCTTCGTGACAGCCGTCTCCACCAATCCGGCATCGAAGCGTATCCCGGCGTTGTTGACGAAGTAGTTGTTGGATCTGCCGATGCAGGTCATGCATCCGTCCTCGGCGACTTTTACCAGATCGTGCGAGTTGAAGTACATCTCCCCGTCCACTTTCTCAAGGTCGAAGAACATGGTGTTGTCCAGTTTGCCGTCGCTCATTGTCGGTGAACTGAGCAAGAGGACTCCTGTGCGCGGGCCGTCGGATACATCGTAGTAGCGCTTCTCATCCTCGACGTAGATCTTGGCCTTGAATCCAGGCAGCAGATATCCGATGGCATCGTCCTCCCTTGACGAGGGGCAGACGATGCACGCTCCTCCGAGTTCCGAGAGTCCGTAACCGTTGATGAAGCGCGCTTCGGAACCGCATGATCTCAGATAGGCGTTGAGCTCCTTCTTGTACTCGGGTGAGATGTATGTGCCGCCCATGATCACCAGTTTCAGTTCGGAGAGGTCCATCTTCGGCCTGAACTTGTTCCATGTGTCGAACAGGATCATCCCGGTGAACAGCACATTGACCTTGTAACGCTCGATCGCTTCCGAGTAATGGGGATTCATAGATGCCATGGGCAGACATATGATCTCCGCACCCCAGCTCAGCGCTGTGTGCAGTGAGTCGATCATGAAATACGCCCAGCTCAGGTAGAAGGGGACGGTGGTGACGACATGCTCCGGGATCACCTTGAAATCATCGTGTTCCAACCTGGCCTGCCTTATGCTTAACACCACGGTGTTTATGGCCTTGTTGGAAAGGGGCACTGGTTTGTGCATACCGCTGACGGTTCCGGTGGTGTGGAGGATGATCGGGCCGGCCTTCTTGGAGTTTGATATGGGGTATGCCTCGTACTTCTCCAGAAGGTCTTCCATCAAGATGATGTCCGAAAGTTCGCCGCACAGGGTCTTGTTCAGTTTCCTGACCATTTCGAACGCAGGGATGGCGTATTCTCCTCCCATTGGGCTGGGCAATAGGATGATGTTTTCGATGCCCAGTCTCTCCTTGTCCTCGAGGAGACGTTTCATCACATTAGGGAATGCAAAGACCTCAGAGATTATCAGATCGGTTATCTTCTCCCTCTCGATCATACTGTATATCTGCTTCTCATCGTATAGGTCGAGATGGTAGATCAGGGAGACGCTAGCCCCGGTCATGTTCAGACCGTACAATGCGAAGATGGTCTCAGGAAGAGGCACGCTGATGATCCCTACACGGGAACGGTTCTCGCCGGTAAGGCCGAGTCCCGAGAATGCCTCTGCATACCTCTCCCAAGCGCGGAACATCTGCCTGTACGTATACTGTCTGTAGCCGTCCGTCAGCGCCACGTTGTCGAGGCGTTCTTTGGAGACAGAGTTCATTTCCTTGATGAAGGACCAGCATGGCTGATCCGCGATCTCTCCGCTTTCGATGCGCTTCGTTATATTGCTCTTTTTTGTGGTCAAAAGATTCCCTCGCAATAATGTCTCTGTGGTGTATCGGTCTAACTCGTTTATAGTTTCCCGACAACAGGTCAATTTTTTCAAACATCGAGCCGATAGTTCTAGAAGGGAAAAGTCTGCAGTCGGAGGAACGGATCCGACATGGCAGGAGAACCGAGGACGGTCTTCGAGATGGGTGATGAGTTTCTCGGATGAGGCTGTCTGCAAATTCATTTCTCAGGACCATTGAAAACTGATCGGTTCCTACATTGCTCGGATGTTACTTTATCCGACAATGGTCGAAAATCTTTATAATTTAAAATTGGCGTATACGTCCTTACTTCGTAAGGGGCTCCAAAGCGCTCACTTAGCGTGCTAAACCAAATTCATCCCAATTCAAGAAATCAAAGGTTCATAGAATGAATGCAGCCGAAAAGAAAAGACTCGAGAAGGTGAAAGCCCGCATCGAAAACGGAAAGATAGCAGATCAGAAATGCTGGTCCTTCATCAAGGAATTGAATTCTTACAGCGATGAACGTCTTGACACCGTGGCCATCAGGGACGGTTATAGGAAGTATACGTACCGTCAGATGTTCCGCAATTGGGAGCACTACGCGGAGGCCTTCTCCGCTTTGGACATCACCGATAAAAACCATTCCCGTGTGATGTTGGTCGGAACGATGTTGACGGAGACGATCTTCGCGCTGTACGGTCTGAACATGACCGGTGCTTCCGTATCGCTCCTGTTCCATTTCGACATGTACGACGATGAGAACGTACGCAACATGATCAAGAAGGAGAAGGTCACAGACCTTGTGGTATCCGAGCTGTTCGCCTTCCCCAACGTCATGAAGAAGCTTCTCCGCGACAAGGATGAGCTGGGGCTGCGCAACATCATCGTATTGGGAAGCCCCATGGGAGGGGAATACGCCATCCCTCCGTTGGAGATAGCACGCAAGCTGAACACATCCATGTTCAGGGAATTCGAGGGCGGCCTTGTGATGGACGACCTTCTTCAGGAGTACGAGGCTTCTCCGATCTCTTATGGCAAAGATGGATCTACCGATGCTTCAGTCATCCTTCATACGACAGGAACGGTCAGCGGGATCCATAAACCGGTCCCCATGTCCGACAGGGCGGTGAACTCGTTCGTCGTCGGTGCAATGGAGGCCAAGGAAACATACGAGGACTTCAAGGATGCACCCGACCATATCGTCAGTTGCCTGATGCTGAACATGTCATGGGCATATGCTACTATAGACATGCTCCACACTACGCTCGGTCTCGGCGGTGAGGTCGTGTGTTTGCCTTACGGCGCCACCAACCCCCGTTATGCAGAGGCCATAGAGGAGTACGGCGTCAACGTATTCTTCACCAGCAGAACGATCCTGGATTCCTGGGGTAAGTCCATGCCCGACATGGACCTGTCCAAGGTGAAGATAGTGTTCATGGGAGGAAGCTACGTCTCTCCCGAATTCAAGAAGACATTCAACGATTATCTGAAATCCTGCGGTTCCTCGGCACGCATTATCAACGGTTACGGCCTGTCCGAATTGGGAGGAGCCTGCCTCATCGCGGGAGCCGACAGGAATGATGACGCCATAGGCTATCCGTTCCCCGGAGTGAAGGTGAAGATCTATTCGGAGGAGGAGAAGAAGTTCTACGATCTCTCCGACGGACCCCGTACCGGAATCCTGTACCTTTCATCCCCTTCGATGAGCAACGGAAAGATAGACGACCTGGTGTGCTTCGAACTGGAGAAAGTAGATGGGGAGGATTACTTCAATTCCAACGACCTCGTCCGCGTCAACAAGGACGGAAGCCTTACGTGCATAGGACGTTCGAATCAATTCTTCGTCAACAATGCGGGAGTCCGCTTCAACGCAGGTCTCATCGAGACCGCAGTCACCGGACAGCCCGGAATAGTTGCCTGCGGTCTTGTTCCGGAGTTTTACAAGGTCTTGCACGATAACATCCCCATCCTCTACGTGGAGACCAAGGGCTCGAAGAATGATGAACTCATCACCCTGCGCAAGGCCCTTATTCAGGTCTTCCTCAAGGATGGGAAGATCAAGGATACTAATCTTCCCAGCCAGTGCGTTCTGATGGATTCCATCCCTCTGAACGCAGGGGGCAAGGTGGATACAAAGAAGCTGAAGAGCGGGAACGTCAAAGGAAGGCGCTTCCACGTGAAGCCCGTCAAGGTTAACGGTCAGGTTACGGACATCCTGCTCGTACCCGCTTCGGAGGGCGAGAACGCCACCCAGGGAGCAGGAGTGCCAGATGAGCTAGAGAACGATCCCTATAACATCGTCTCCGAGCTGTTCGCGGCCATTCCGGAGATCCTCGAGGGCCAGTACGGAAGGGTCTTCAAGATCCCGGGACTCAGGGAGATGTTCCTGAAGCTCATGGACTTCGACATCAACAATATACCCGCGAGCATGTACAAGCTCACACCAAGGCTGATCAAGATGGCCATGGATGAGTATCCGATGAACATGTTCAAGGGAATGGACATAAAGAACTTCAAACTGGATCCTGAGAAGGGCCTCATACCTTTCTTCCAGGGTATGATGCCGATGTTCCCCACGATAATGCCCATGCCTCCGATGCCATTCATGCCGTTCGGAACCCCCTGGGGATGGCCCGGGAGCGACGACAATGACAAGTCCAAAGAGGGCTGGGAGACTTTCAATTCCAATCTGAATGCTTTCTGGAAACAGATGAAGGAAATGTACAAAGCGTCCCTGGAAGCGTCCAAGGGACAGTGGAATGCATACTTCGACCAGTGCATGGAGATGCAGGAATCCTTCGCAGATTCCCTGCCCGACGAGATGCCGTTCTTCACACCGGTATCCCCGAAGGAGTATCTGAAGAAGGACAAGGAATTCCGCGAGAAGGCCAACAGGCAGGCCATGGAGCAGGCGGACTCATTCTTCGAATTCGCATCGAAGAGACAGGAGTACGTCGAGGACATGATCTCCGAGGGTGTCAAGAACACCAAGACCAAGATCGAGGAGAAGAAGAAAGAGAACGCTAACGCAAAGAGCACCAAGGCCAAAGCCGGCAGCAAGAAATCCGGTAAGGCGGGCAGCAGCAAGAAGGCCGCCCCGTCAAAGACTGATGCTCAATGAGTTTCAAAACGCTTTAACGAAAAGAAAAAGGAAGTGACTAGATGAGCGACAAAAAGAAAGAGAAGAACACACCCCCGATGCCTTTCCCCCCGGTATTCCCCCTGAAGAAGCCCGAGCAGAAGATCGACTTCGATGAGCAGTGGGAGAAGTTCGAGGAGAACCTCGATACATTCTGCAAGCAGATCGACGAGATGCAGAAGACCTACATCGAGACCACCAAGAAGCAGTGGAACACATTCTTCAAACAGTGCATGGATATGCAGGATTCCTTCGCAGACACCCTGCCCGACGAGTTCCCCTTCTTCGTCCCCGTGTCCCCCAAGGACTACATAAAGAAGAACAAGAAGTTCCAGGAGATGGCCAACAAGCAGGCCACCGAGCAGGCTGACGCATTCTTCGACTTCGTCGCTCAGAGGCAGAAGTTCGACAAGGACATGATCTCCGAGGGTGTAAAGAACACCAAGGCCAAGATCGAGGAGAAGAAGACCGAGGCAAAGAAGGCAGCCGAGAAGGTAGCTGAGCAGGCTGAGGCAAAGAAGGCACCTGCCAAGAAAGCAGATGCCAAGAAGGCAGAGCCCAAGAAGGCACCCGCCAAGAAAGCAGAGCCCAAGAAGCCCGTCGAGAAGAAAGAGCCCGTCGAGCAGGCTTGAAGAAACGGATTTCAGAAACTGACCCATGGGTCTGTTATTAAAACTCGTCACCAGGGGAATGGATGGCAAATGCCGGGACTGGGAAGCCAGATCCGAGGCGGGCCACCGGACCCCTGATGGCGTTGAAGAGTTTTTGGATGAAACATTTCAGGGCGCAGGCGGCGCTCCGTTGGGAGTGGACATCTTCCGTCCCAAGGACCGCGGCCCTGTCCCCCTTCCCGTCGTCGTCGTGATACACGGAGGCGGGCTCGTAGTCGGTACACGGAAGCTAACACGGACAATCAGCGAGAACCTTGTCTCGAAAGGATTCCTTGTCTTCAATCCGGAGTACAGGTTGTTATCGGAGGCGGATGCATTCTCGGAGATAGGAGATGTCTTTGCGGCATTCACCTTCGTTTCCGAACATCTCGAGGAGTACGGCGGCGACCCCAATCGCGTGGCGGTGGTATCGGAGAGCGCCGGTTGCTTCTTGGCCGTGTATGCCGTTGCCTCATTGGGTTCCCCGGTTCTGAGGGAGGCCCTGGGATTGAAGGAACCATCCCTTCACGTATCTTCCCTTGCCTGTTTCAGCGGAATGTTCTACACCTTCAAGAGGGACATGCTCAGCTTTGCCTATGCCAAGACCCTCTATGGGGAGAAGAGGAAGGATCCGTCCTTCAAGCAGCTCATGGATCCGGAGTGCCTCGAGGTGATGGGTCACCTGCCCCCGATGTTCCTGGTCAGCAGCGACAAGGATTTCCTCAAGAATTACACCGAGTGCTATGAGGCGGCCCTGCGCAAGGCGGAACATCCATGCAAGTATCTTTTCTACAGGGGCAACAAAGAGCTGGACCACGCGTTCCCTTCCCTGAAGCCCGATCTGCCGGAGAGCCGTGAGGTCCTGGAGGAGTTGATAGGGTGGATTGGGAAAATTGAAGACGGGAACAGCTGATGGATTCGGAAAAGGAATGAGGCCGGAGGCATCGGATGGGCCATCAGTCTTTGGAAATTCCAATCTCAACGGCTTTATATCTAAACAACTTCGAATAATCATGAACAGGACCGTCATGGTGGTAGCCGTTTTAGCAGTCGTATTGGCCGCGGGCATAGGCGTCTACTTCGCAATCAATGGCGGGCAGGGTGATGAGCCCTCTCCTGTGGATCCCGGGGTCGATGACATGGATCTGATTCTCACGATAGACGGAAAGAAGGTGGATGTGGTCTGGGAGGACAATCCGTCGGTGGATGCCATCAAGGTCCTTGCGAAGGATAAGATGACGGTCAGCATGGAACGCTACGGGGGTTTCGAGCAGACCGGCAGCATGCCGAAGTCTGTAGTTAAGAACGATTCGTGGATACAGACCAGTTCCGGGGACATTGTTCTTTACAGAGGAGTCCAGATCAGCATCTTCTTCGAAGACAACGCTTACGATTACACCAGGCTGGGGAAGATATCGGGAATGTCGGAATCGGAGATCACAGCGATGCTGGACAAGCCGAACGTGACTGTTGTTTTCACTTTGGAGAAGAGCTGAGATTCATTTTGTTTGAGGATTCAAATTGCCTCAATGCTGCACTTTGCCTGATAAACTTGCCTTATAGGACAAAAATATTGCCTTATAAACAGAAAATTGCCTTATAATTGCCTTAATACAGCCTTTTGCCTGATAAATTGCCTGATAAAAATCTCAGTCAAACAAAGGCAATAAATGAAGAAGGCTGAAAATAGGATCGATTCATTTCACACCGTACTTTTCACCGAATCCCATCAGGGCTTCAGGTCATCGACAGGGACTGGCGCTGTGACGGGAAACCCGTCAGTCGTTTGACATTTGTTCCGACATCACCGGTCTACCCTTTATGTACTATGAACGCAGATGATTGAATGGTGACAAGATGGGGCTTAGAGAATTCCTCAAGAAGCACGAGGTAGAAGACGATGGCGTAATGCGCGACGAGTTCGGGGAGGAACAGGAAGGCCTCACCATAGACCTCGATGGCGCTTTCAAAGCCATCAAGAGTCTGAAAAAGGGCAAGCAGTGACCCTTTGAGGATTGCACGTCCGTTCCGGATCGAAGGCCCAGCGGAGTCTTTCTCCTGGAAGGTTTTCGGGTGAGCGGCTAAGGGAAATATGAGCAGGCACCGCCTGCTCATTTTAGTGTTGTTTTCGGATCATTCGATGATCATTACTCGGTCCATTCCAAACGGGGAGTAACAAGACGGGCGTCCAGTAGATCCTACTGAATGGATGACGGGTCAATCCCAGAATCTCTTGTTCTTGGCAAACAGTATCTCCGCGTTCATGATGTCCCTCAGGAATTCGTCCTCGTCGGAATGGAGCGTGCGGAGTATCCTGGCTGCAGTATCTGGGCCTATCCCCCTTCCTGCAAGCACGATGACGGCCCTTTGGCCCTGCTCGAACACAAGGTTGGCGTTCTTTCCCATCTTCTGAAGGTCCTGCTTCTCCTGCTTGGAAAGGGCGGGCTCCTTCAGCAGCTTCACCGTGTCTCTCTCGTAGTTCTTCAGGACGGCGATCATGACTCCGCCGCACTGGGGGCACTTGAATTTCTTGGGCGCATCGCCCACTCTGAATCTGGACTGAGAGCCGCAGTGCATGCAGGATGCGAACAGGATCTCGTCCTCCAGCCTCTTCTTCAGGGCCATGAGGATCGAATGGTCCGCGCGGACCGGCTGCATCAGCTCCTTGGACCTGGTGATGCCTTCCAGGCCGATCTTCGATATCCTGTCGGTCTCCAGCTGTATCTCACCGTTGGCGATCATGGAGACGACCTTCTCGGTGTTGGGGATGTCCAGATCCTCCCACAGGACCTTGTTTATCGCCTCCTGGTAGGCTGGGGTGTCCTTGTGCAGGTCAAACAGCCTGGAGAAGTTCATGAAGCGGTGGTCCGCCTCCTTCTCGATGATGCCGAACTTCTTGGCGACGAAGACGAACCTCCATCTCAGGAAGGAGGAGTTAAGGATTGTCATCCTCGACAATGCCTCGACGGTTCCCGGTTTTACCGAGCGGATGGTGTTCATCATCGTATCCCTGTCGACATGCCTGGGGAGCTCCAGGATGATCCTGTAGGGGTCCGCGGTGACACCGATGGACTCCCCGAGACGTGCGGTGAGCAGGGCGGAGTAAATCTTCCCGAGGGTCTCGTTGACCTTGCTGCCGAAGCAGCAATTGATGATCGCCATCCTGTCGGCGATCTCCACGGTGACCAGTTTATCGGTGGGCATCTTGGACTTCTCGTCCTGTCCCGCGAAGTACTCTTTCAATACTCTGGCACATCCTTCGTCGCCGGGGTAGTCGGAGAAGTTCCTGAGCCTTCTCATGCGTCCTACCTCCATGGCGATCTCGAAGGGGACGGGTATGTCGGAACCGACCCAATTGGGTACCGCTCCCACCTCCCTCGCCTCCTCGACGAGGATCTCGTCCTCCCTCATCTCGACTATGCGCCACGTCCTTCCCTTGGCGATGAACATGGCGAACTCCTCCGCGAAGGATGCGACGAAGCTCTCGTCCAATGTACCTATGATCGCTCTCGTCCCGATGTCGCGGACCAGATAGGACCTCTCGTCGGGGATCATGGAGATGTTGTCGTAGAAGTAGCTCATTCCCTTCTTGGAGCGCTTGAAGGTGGTATCGTCATCGAAGACCATCTTGATGCCCTTCAATTGTTCTAAGACATCGAGCATCTGGCCGTAGGTCAGGTTGCGGAAGGGGTACGCGTTGTGCATCACCTTGTAGGCTAGCTCCTTGTCCATGGGCCCGGTCATGGTCATGGCGATGAGCTGGTTGGCCACGACGGACAGCGGTGATTCCCTGCCCTCGAAGTACTCCAGCTCCTTGGAGTCGCTCCTTCTCGCGACGACCATCGCCTCGGCGACCTCGTCCGGTGCGGTGGCGATGATCTTGGCCCTGATGGTCTCACCTATCCTGTGACCTGCACGGCCAGCGCGCTGTATCATGCGGGAGACCTGTCTGGGGGAGTTGTACTGGATGACCATCTCCGTTGTTCCCACGTCGATTCCCAGTTCGAGCGATGATGTGCATATCAGGCACTTCACCTCCCCTCTCTTGAAGCTGTCCTCCATCTCCATCCTGTTCTCCTTGGAGAGGGATCCGTGGTGGACCTCGATGGAGATGTCCTTGTCCCAAAGATGGTAGCGGGCGGCCAGCCATTCGGCTGTCTCCCTGGTGTTCACGAAGAACAGTGTGGATTTTCCGTTGTCGACGATCTCTCTGGCCCTTTTCATAACACCAAGGATGTCCGGGTCGCTCTGGAGCCTGTCCAGCAATGTAGGGTCGTTTTCTGGGGGAGGGCTCTCGACCTTGATGTCGAAGTCCCTGTGGGTGTCGTGCTTGCGCACGACCACCTCCCTGTTGTTCCCCGCAAGGAATCTGGCGACGTGATCGATGTTACCAACCGTTGCCGACAATCCTATCCTCTGATAGTTCCCTGCCAGCAGCACCAGTCTCTCGAGGGCGACGCTCATCTGTGCTCCTCTCTCTGTGTTGGACAGTTCGTGTATCTCGTCCACGATCACCCATTCAACGTGCTTCATGTGCTGAACCAGGTTCTTCCCGGTGAACATGACCTGCAATGTCTCGGGGGTGGTGATGAGGATATCCGGAGGGTGCTGCGACTGGTAGTTCCTCTCGGCCTGGGTGGTGTCGCCGTGTCTCACGCCCACCTTTATGTCCAAGGCCCTTCCGTAATCCTCCATCCTCTTCAGCATGTCCCTGTTGAGGGCCCTGAGGGGGGTGATGTAGATGCATCTGATGCCGGGCTTGCCTTTGGAGCGCATGATTAGCTCCAGAATCGGCAGTATTGCGGCCTCGGTCTTCCCGATACCTGTGGGTGCGACCAGGAGGAGGTTCTCCCCTCTGATGATCCTCGGTATGGAATCCGCCTGGGGCGGCGTGGGTTCCTTGATCCCCTTCTCGGCCAGGACGCGTATGATGTCGGGGCAGAGTTCGGGGAATGTCATGTAAAAAGGAAATGAGGGGGCCGGAGCCCCCGTGATTGTTCGTGTTTCAGGCCTTTGCTTCTGCTGCGGGTTTCTCTGCAGCGGGCTCGGCGGGTTTGGGAGCGGTGACCTCGAGGAGGACCTGCGAAAGGTCCATGACCTTGATGTTGGAACCGATCTTCTTTGCCGCCTGTGTGAGGTTCAGGACACAGAAGGGACAGCAGCTGATGAGAACGTCAGCTCCGGTTGCCTCGGCGTCGTGGATCCTCTCGATACCGATGTTGAGGGCGAAGTCGGGGTATGTGGACTTGTATCCTCCTCCGGCACCGCAGCACCTGGAGTTCTCCCTGGACCTCTCCATCTCGACGAACTCGACACCCTTGATCTTCTTGATGACGTTCCTGGGAGCGTCATAGACACCGGAGTGCCTTCCGAGGTGGCAGGGGTCGTGGTATGTGACCTTGTGGTTGAACTCGTTGTTGAGGGGCAGCTTCCTGTCGTTGATGAGCTGCTCGACGTACTGTGAGAAGTGGTAGACGTTCTGTCCTGCCTTGGCGTAGAACCTTCCGAAGTCGCAGGAGACGGTCTTGTAGCATCCGGAGCAGGTCATGACCATGTCCTTCGCTCCGATGGCGTCGGCCTTCTCGACGTTGTGGTAGGCACAGTCTGTGGACTCCTTCTCGTTTCCTGTCCTGATGAGAGGGGAGGAACAGCACCACTCGTCGGGTCCGAGACAGTTCATCTGGACTCCGGCGCGGTCGAGAACGTGAACTCCGGCCTGTGCGATGTGCTGCATCCTATAGGATCCGGTACATCCGGCGAAGAAGACGACGTTGGCGGGTACGTGCCTCTCGACATCCTCGGGCCACCATGCGTCCCTCTTGGAGTCGGGCTCGTTGTAGGGGTTGTGGTTCTTGTGGATGCTCTTACCCATCGCGACTGCGGCGGGCATGGGTCCGATTCCGACATCGACCATCCATTTCCTCATTGTCTCCCAAAGTTCCACGAGGTGGATCTTGGCGTGGCAGACTACCTCACAGTTTCCGCATCCAGTACACTTGTACATGGCGTCGACGAACTCGGGGCTGAGCTCGACGGGCCTGTTGAGGAGCTTGTCCATTCCTCCGGTTCCCATCAGGTCGATCTGCTTGATGTAGTAGATCTTTCCCCTGGGGGTGACGGAGTCCCAAGGTGTCTGAGCGTGTGCCTCGCAGACGTCGATACAGTATCCGCACTGTACGCACTGTGTGAGCTCCTGCGCGATGTGGGGCAGGTTGTGGATCTTCTTTCCAAATAGTTCCGGCATTCTTATTCCTCTGTTCGGAGCGGGGGGCTCCGGGATGTAATGGTCAGTCGACCTTGTATCCTTATTTAATGGTTATAGGGCGGATGGGGCGGAATCCCTTCTGATGGGGGAATGATAATGAGAATAAATGAGATTATAACGGAGTACCTCTTAACGTCATGACGTGAAGAGCGTATACGACGATTGGACGGGGAACGTGGTCCAGGAAGCGGACATCCGCAGCTTGGACCCCGAGGCCATGAGGGCGGTCAGGGCGACCTATATGTCGGAGCATCCTGAGCACAGGGAGGAGGTGTCCGCAATGGACGACCAGGAGTTCCTGTCATACGTCGGCGTTTTGAAGAGGGGGAAGGTCACCGTCGCCGCCATGATCCTGTTGGGGAAGGCTTCCGAGAAGGTGCTCCCGTCGACGGTCTGCATGAGGTGGAGGCTGCTGGACATAGACGGGTCCGTGGCCGACTCGCGTACCTTCACTGGCTCTATGGTTTTGGCGGCAAGGAAACTGGCCTCGATCATCAGCAATTCCACCGTAAAGATAGACGAGGGGAGCGGGCCTGTTTTCATGAGCACATACCGTGTCGCTTCGCTCACGGAGGCGATATTCAACGCCCTGCAGCATCAGGACTACACCATGGGCGGGACCATCGACGTTATCGAGAGGGAGAACGAGTCCGTCACGGTGTACAGCAAGGGATCCTTCCCCGACGTGGAGCCGGAATCCTTCGTCAAGGGCCAGAATCAGACTATGGCCTCCAGGAACTCTTTCCTCATCAAGGCGATGACCGAGATCGGTCTTGTATCCAATTCCGGTGCGGGCATCCGTAATTTCTATCTCTCTCAGATACACAAGCACTTCCCGCTGCCCAGATTCTCCATAACCGACGATTCTGTGTCGGTGACGTTCCCCGGAAGGAGGGAGGGCGCTCTGGCAAGGGCCTTGGACATCCGCAGGGACATGGAGATACAGGACATACTGGACCTGGACAGGCTGGATTCCGGTAGGTATCTGTCTGACAAGAGAATGGAATCCCTCATATCGAGGGGACTGGTCACAGTATACGACGGCGTGCCCTGTATCAATCTGGACTATCAGGATCCGTCGTCCCGTTTCAGCAAAGGGTCCGATTACGACGCCGTAATGGAGCTGCTGAAAGAGAACGGTTCCGTGACCCGCGGGGATGTGGTCGATATGCTGAGGTTCAGGGACAGGAAGGGTCTGACCGATGAACAGCTTTCTGTGAAGGCCACCAATCTCCTGCAGAACATGAGGAAGGACGGAAGGATCGAGAAGGCCGAAGGCAGTACGCGTTCGGCGAGGTACATCCTGAGCTGATCCTCATAATCAGTGATATTACACTACCAATATACTACCAATTTGGTATTGTATAAACTGATAACCCTACCAAAACAGTACTTAATTGGTAGGGTATTAATACTCATCATCAATCTTTATGTCATGCGCATTCTAAGGAATCCTCCGGATATCGAGGCGATGATGTCCGATGGGCAGAGCTCTAAAGACATACTTTCAGACGAGGTCAGGGAATACGCTAAGGATTTCAACGAGAGATATCTCCACTGGTCGGAGGTTCGCAACAGGGACACGGGAAGATTCGATCCCGATGTCGTATGGGCGAGGATGAAGCTCGTCCGCGGGGACTGTGGTTCCGAATTGGTATTTGGGAACACGCATTACCGGTATTTCATAACGGAAAGGGTCTGGACGATGCTCCGCATGTTCGATGCGAGAGCGAACAAGGGATTCTCCCAAGGTGATGACGTTCTGAACAGTGGAGCGTACCATCCAGCTAGGACACTGATGGAGGAATCGATAGCCTCCAGTCAGGCGGAGGGTGCCGTGACCACTACTAAGAAGGCCATAGAGATGCTGTGTCACAACATCCGTCCGAAGGACAGGTCCGAAAGGATGATAGTCAACAACTACAGGGCCATGCTGTACATCAAGGACCATACGGATCAGCCTTTGACCCCTCAATTGATCAAGGACATCCACAGGATAGTGGCCGACGGGACCATGGATGGGAGGTACATGGGTACCTTCCGCGACAACGACGATGTGGTCGTGCAGGATTCTCTGACCGGGGAGGTGTTCCATCAGCCGATTCCCAAAGAGGAGATCGAGTGCTCGGTGGAGCAGCTATGCGGGTTCATTAACGGAAACGACTCTCTGCATCCCGTGGTCAAAGGGATGATCCTGCACTACGCGATCGCATACATCCACCCGTTCGAGGACGGGAACGGCCGTGTGGCGCGCTCTCTGTTCTATTGGTACACGCTGAAGAGCGGATACGGCATAATGGAATACCTGGCCCTTTCCAGGTACATCAGGGACCACAAGGGAAGGTATGAGGAGTCGTACATCTTCGGGGAGACCGACGGGAACGACATGACCTACTTCATGCTGTACAACCTCAAGGCTCTGGAGGATTCGATGGACACTTTCGAAGGATATCTGGAAAGGAGGACCGGGGAGGAGATGGTTATGAGGGCCAGGCTGTCGGGATACGGTCTGAACGACAGGCAGATAGGGATATTCACCGGTCTGATGAACGGGGAGGATATCTCCGTCAGGTCCGTCATGAACCAATACGGCGTATCGCTGAATACGGCCAGGGCGGATATAGCCGCTCTGATCGATGCCGAACTAATCATAGAAACAGGAAGGGAGGTCAACTCGAGGATCTACTCCTGGTCAGGGAGAAAGGTGTGACCATTTTTGTAAAAAGTGTATTGATATTACATTTTTTATTTGTAAAAAGTGTGTTTTGATAACACTTTTTACAGAACTTGTCCTGCCAGGATAAGGATCAGCTTGATACCTTATCCGATTGTCCCGTCTTTGCATTGAGCAATATTATGGATCCCAGGATCAGCGCTATACCGAGGACGTTGGTCCATCCGAACGGGTCGTCTATGGCGATGCTAGCGATGGTGGCCACCATCGGCTCGACGAACGCTATGATGGATGCCTTGCCCGCATCCATCCCCTTCAATCCCACCGTGTAGAAGTAGTAAGGCAGCACGGTCGAAAGCAATCCCAATCCCAATGCCTCCAAGAGTACGGAGGAGTCCCCGCATATATCGATGACCGAGGGGACATCGGAGAAGGGAAGCAGGCAAACCGCCGCGATCAGGAAGGTGTAGAAGAGGATGGTCAGGAGGCCGTACTTCTCCAATGCGTACTTGCCGAATATCGAGTATAGGGAATAACCGAAACCTGCGAGGATCCCGTAGGCGATGCCCATGTTCAGGTCCCCGGTCCCGATGCCCGTGGTGAACACGCATCCCACGAACGCTAGTACCAGTGCCAGCAGCTTGTTCCTGGTGAGCTTTTCCTTGAACAGGATCATGCTCATGACCATGACGAAGCAGGGTGCGGTGTACAGCAGCACCGATGCGGTCGACAGCGACACCATCTGCTGCGATGTGAAGTACATGACGTTGAAGAATACGATGCTGAAGATCCCGGTGCCGATGAACATCCAAATGTCCCTCAGCTCTATCCTGAAGAGCTTCCTGTCGGTGACCAGGATAGCTACGGTCATGACCGCCAGGGTCACGACGCATCTGACGAAGGTTATCTGCAGGGGGGACAGACCCGCCTCGTACATCGGACGGGTGAAAAGACCTATGATACCCCATAACGACGCGCCTATGATGACGTACACCGCAGGTATCAGGTCCTTCCTCATGATGGGGTGACCAGCGGTTCAGGATATCTATGTTGCGCTAGACTTACTGGGCATCCTCATGGATGCTGCTGACGGTCTCCACGCCTTCGAACTTTATCTCGTTGCTCGCAGGCTGCTTCAGCTTCGTTCCGTTCAGGACCGTCTTCTGCAGTACGGGGTTCTTCTTCTGATGCGCTATCACGAATCCCCTGTCCGCTTCGTGGAGCATCCTGTAGTCCACCATATTGTCGCCGAGTGCGATGACCTCGCGTCCGGCATCCTTCAGATATCTGGCGATGTAGGCCTTCCCGAATTGAGACATGTTGCGATATGCGTTCACATCGGTGCCGATGGCCATGTCGAATGCGGTGCCCTCGATGGCGTATGACCACAGGTCCTCCAGCCCTGCGGTGATGACGACTCTGTAGGAGTCTATCTGAGAAAGGTCGTCCAGGAGAGGTCTGTTCAGCTGTGCGTCCTCCGATCTCTTGCGCATCTTCTCGGCGAGATGCGGGACCTCGCGGTAGATGTTGTACACATACCAGAATTGGAAGGTGGTGTACCTGTCGCCGTAGAACAGATCCCTCAGATCCATGAGACGGGGGAGGTCCAGGCTCAGAGTGAGGTCGATATCGGACAGCGTCCTGTCCCCGTCCGAGAGGATTATCGTGTGCTTGTCGGTGGATTGGAGGATGCGGTCCGCAGCAAGCCTGGATACCTGCGGGGATGTGAGGATATTGCCGCTGAGCAGCCCCTCGATGAATTCCTGCATCTTATCGAACTTGGGATCGAGGATGACGAATTCCTTTCCTTCGGAGAAGCATTCGGAACGGAGATTGGAGACTTCGAAATCCCTCCAGGATACAAGGTCCTCGGGGGTGAGGTCGGAGTACCTGTTGTTCTCCTCGGATTGCCTCATACGGTCGAGGATGATTTCCGGTGCGGTGTCGAGGTAGGCGATGACGTCATACGAATCGCTGTCGGCGGGTGATCTTGTATATCCTCCGTCGGAGGGGAAGGAGAAATGGCCTTCGGCGATGGCGTCCTTATCGGTTCCCCTGTTTTTGGAGATGAGGGTGCTCTTCCCCGAGCACGGGAGTCCGTAGATCGCAATCTTCATCCTGTTCACCTGCTAAAAGAGGTAGAAGGGCCGGGTGGCCCTTCGTGATCAAACGGTTTTATTCGTTAAGGAAGTTCACCTGATATTGATGGAGATCTTCGGGAAGACGAAGAGTCCTTTCAGCTTGTCAACGACGAACTTGACCTTGTCCTTGAACCAGTTCTTCACCCTCTTTTGACTGTCAGTTTCTACTGACTAGTGATATAAGAAAGGTCACATCGGATTATCGGTGCATACGTAAGGGAATCGGATGCCCATACCGTATGATGAAGGTCAATGAGGAAGGGGTTTTAGTTCAGTCGAACGAGGGCCCAGAGAATCTCATCTCCAAAGGCTGTCCGCACTGCATGCAGCGGCTGAATGGATTGAGTTCGTCGTTCATGAAACCGCAGTAAACACATTTGCATCCCGTCATGGACCCTCGAATTCAGGAGGGGTATTTTAGGCAGAGTGTAGGCGGTTAAGTTGTCATTTTTACTTTTGCGAACCGCTTGCGCCAGCGTATAAAAGGAATGAGCAAAGGGCATGCCCGGTGTCTGTAAACATATTCTTATAATTTAGGTATTCCTAAAATATAATAATAAGAACTTTAATGTCGTTGCATGAATGGAAAAATGACATCAGAGAATTCAGCCGTGACGACGGACGATACGATCATAGCGATACGCGATCCGCCCGCGGAATACAGCGCCAAGCCCGTCTTCTACATATGGGACCACGGGAGGCGCAGGAACTCAGGTCTCTGAATCAAGGACTGAAAATGACGAACGAAGGCGTACCCGACACGCTATACATCCCCCTGGCCGCCAGGATATACTCCACACAGATGTTTCCTGAATACTTCAGCGACAGCGTGTCGCTGAGATTCAAGCGCGACATCCCCAAGAGCATCATGGACGGTTCCTCGGAGTATGCCATGCTGGCATCCGTTGCCAGATACTACAACACCGACAGGATGGAGAGGGAATTCGTGAAGAGGAACGGGAGGAGCAGCATTATCCATCTCGGAACGGGTCTGGAGACCGCTTACTGCCGTCTCGCGGACCTCCCTGCCCATTTCTACGACATGGACCTCCCTGAGGTGATCGAGCTGAGGAGGAGCCTCCTTCCAGAGAGCAGCAACGAGACTCTGATCTCAGGTGACCTCTTCGATATGAACTGGGCGAACCTCATTCCGGATAATCTGCCCGTCATGATCCTGGTCCTCGGGGTCTTCCAGTATTTCCACGAAGAGGAAGTGGTGGATGTCATCAGGAGGATGGGGAGCAGGTTCCCCGGAGCAGAGCTCGTTTTCGATGCAACTAGCACCAAAGGTCTGAGCTACACCAACAGGTATGTGAAGAAGACAGGGAACGATTCCGCGGCCATGTACTTCGCCGTGGACGATCCCAGCGGATTCGCCAAGAAGTGCGGTGCGGAACTCATCGAATGCAGGCCGTTCTTCACAGAGGCCCGCAAGATACTCCGCAACAAGGCCGACCTGTCCACCCTCATCTCCATGAGGTTCGCCGACAAGTACGGTATGGTCAAACTGCTTCGTCTGAGGCTGTGATCGGTTCACACCTTCAGTTTTGCTCCGCATATCTTGCAGAAGTCGTATTCCTCGTCGATGACGTTGCCGCAATGGCGGCAGATCTTCGAAGGATCGATACGGGGCACGGTTCTCGAACGGCTCTTGAAGGTGCCCAGGGCGATACCCATGAACATGTTGACACCCAGCCAGAGGGCCGCAGCCGCTATGATGCAGGTATCGTAACTGTCGTAGACTCCGAGGAAGTTGTTGATCGCCAGAGCGATGACGATCACCAGGATGAGTCTGAAGACAAATCCGACCAGAAGTTTCTTGAAGGCGGAGAATTCGTTAAGGCGTGATACACCGGGCCTGTCCAGTCTGTTGATGATGGCTACGGCCGCGATCCTCTCTGCCACGCAGATGGCCATCAGAAGCAGGCAGAACATCCCTTCGCTCATCATCCGCCTTAATGCGAAACAGCATTAAACATTTTTCAGTTTATTTGGCGACCCTGTCAATCTCATCGCCGGACATACAGCGTAATCGGATTGGAGCATTGGACTGATTTTCGAGAATATACCTGCTCGTCACAGTTTGAATCCGTCGCCGAGAAGGAAATCCTCGACCAGATTCAATCTGATGATGCCGTTGTCGCTGACGGTTATCGGGTCCATGGATACGATGTACTTGGGGAATCCGTCCTTCATCGCGAGCAAAGGCCCCTCCTCCCTGTCCACGACATCCTTCGTGGGCATCAGATAGACCGCTTGGATGTAGGCTTTCCTCATACCGTCCGTGACCACGAAATCGATCTCCTTGCCGCCCTTCTTCCCGACGGTCACTATGTATCCTCTGGAGATCAGTTCGTTGTAGACCATGTTCTCGATCAGCATCCCGAAGTCCAATCTGTCCTTCTTCCCTGAGATGAATGTATGAAGCGCCAGATCCGTAAGATAGGATTTGTAAACGGTGTTCAGAGTCTTCTTTCCAACTACGTCGTATCTCCTGCATTTGGATGCTATGTTGCTGGAGAATATCAGGTCCAGATACTTCTTCACCGTATCTCTCTTGACCTTTAGTCCGTTCTTTTGCAGGAATTCGGTTATCGAATCGTTGCTGATTTCTTGACTGGGAATCGATGCTACGAACGAGACCAGGTCATCAAGGAGTGCTTTATTCTTTATCCCGCTTCTTGCCATTATGTCTTTCTTTTTTATCTCGCTGAGGACTGCGAATACATATCTTTCCTGGGCTGCTGCAGAGGGATAATCGAATCTCTTCGGAAGTCCTCCGTATATCAGGTAGTCGTTGAAATCCGACATGGCGTTGATGGGGACACCATTTAGTTTACGGTATTCCTCCACCTCCGAGAATGAGAAGGGCATGATCCTGAACTCGATGTATCTGCCGGTGAGTTTTGTGGAGATCTCGTCCGATAGGAGGTATGAGTTGCTGCCGGTGATGAAAACCGACACGTCTTTCATCCTGTAGGCTTCAACGACCTTTTCGAAACTTTCCACATTCTGTATTTCATCTATGAAGAGATACCTCTTGCTGTCGTTATCTTTGAAGCATTCCTCTATGGCCTCACGCAATTGGTCTGGGGTCGATATGTTGCTGTATACATCGTCATCCAATTCCAGATAGGCCACGGATGTGCCCGGTTCATTTTGCAGGGAGATCATTATCTGGCGCAAGATGGTGGATTTGCCGCATCTCCTCATCCCTGTGAGGACTTTGATCATGCCGCCGTCATGTATGAAAGGTTCTATCTGCGATAGATATCTGGTACGCTGGAGTTCTATCATTGCAGATGATGATATGCATCAATAATATAAAATCATACTTTTGAAAAGTCTTGTAGGGGGTAAAAAATAGTTAAAATCAATTTTTTACCCCTTTGAGAATAGATGAAAGGGGTAAAAATTGAAAAAATGTAAAAATAGGCTCTTTTAAGAACCTACGAAAGGGGTATCTTAGAACACATTCAAAAGATTTGAATGGCACGCCTCCCGGCAGTATAGCCGAGAGGGTACCAGTTTTCATAAGGTTCAGAGTTCCGATAGGTTGTAACGGCTCAGGAGCTCGTTGATTATCATCGCCAGCTGGCCGCTCATCTTCTCGGTCATCTTCTGCACTTCCTCATGGGAGGGCGAGACGTCGGTCATACCCGTTGCCATATCCGTGAGGCAGCTGATCCCTGCGATCTTCATGCCCATGTGCTGTGCGGCGATGGCCTCTACAGCGGTGCTCATTCCCACGGCGTCCGCGCCCCAGGATTGGAACATCTTGGTCTCCGCTGCGGTCTCGTACTGGGGTCCGGAGTACTGTACGTAGACTCCCTCCGCCATCTCGATGTCGAAATCCGCTGCGACTTCCTTGATCGCTTTGGTGAGGGCCGGATCGTAGGCATCCTTCATGCCGATGAATCTGTCGCCCAGTTCATCGATGTTCGGGCCTATAAGAGGGGAGTCGATCGCGCATATGTGGTCGGTGATGAGCATGAACGTACCGGGTTCGTTCTCGTAGTCCAGGGAACCGGCCGCGTTCGTGATGATGACGGTCTCCGCTCCGAGCTCGTGCATCACCCTCAACGGGAGGACGACGTCCATTGCGCTGTATCCTTCGTAGTAGTGTACCCTTCCCTGCATGAGGACCACATCTGTGCCAGCCATCTTCCCGAACACGAAGTTTCCTTTGTGCCCTTCGACCGTTGATATGGGGAAGCTGTCTATGTCCGAATACGGGATGACGGTCTCCACATCGACGTAGTCGGCGACCTTGGAGAGTCCGCTGCCGAGGACGATAGCGACCTCGGGCTTCATGTCCGTGTACTTCCTGACCTGCTCCGCGCAATATACGATGCGATCGTATTCGGGACCCTCCCCTTCGTCGGGATTGTCCGATTGCGCGATGTACACGCAGCAGCAGAGGGAAGCGACCGCTATCACCACTGCGATGATTGCGATTATCCTGTCTGTTGATATTGCCATGGGCTAGAAGACAGTCTTCAGGGTATATAATCGGTACAATCCGTCGGTTCACGGATTTGTAAGGGCCTCAAAAGGGTTGGAAGGGACACCCTCACGCATCGTTGGGATGCGGTCGGATGCCCCTCAGGATTAGGGTTTCAGGTAAGGTTGACGAACAGTCTGGAGATGGCGAGCCTGATCGACTGTATGAAGGTCAGCTTCTCGAACTGCTCCATCTTGTACTCTGTACAGTACTCCAGGTCCTCCCTGAAGGCATCGGCCATCTGCTTGCCCAGCGACTTGGACATTATCAGCATGTTGGTCTCGAAGTTGAGGACCAGGGAACGGTCGTCGAAGTTTGCAGATCCGACAGAGCAGATCTCCTCGTCGACAACCATCGTCTTGGAGTGGACGAATCCGCGGTTGTACATGAAGACCCTCACGCCGTTGCCCATGACGTCGTATGCGGAGCTGATGTTGTTCCAGAACACGAAAAGGTGGTCCGGCTTATCCGGGATGATCACCCTGACATCCACCCCCCTTGCGGCGGCCAGCGAGAGGGCGTCCTTGAGGGAGTTATCAGGGATGAAGTACGGGCTGTGAAGGTACACGGACTTCTTCGCGTTGTTGATCATCGTCAGGTACTGCATCCTGATGGGGTTGAACGCGGCCACGTCCGGTCCTCCGGAGACGGCGATCATCTTCGCGTCGCCGCTCTGGTCCAGCTCGACACCAGTGTAATGCTGGGCGATGTCCAGGGTGGATTTGCTGGCGTACTCCCAGTCCATCTCGAACCTCATGTGGATGGGGATGACACCGTATCCTACGACACGTACGGCGGTGTCCCTCCAGAATCCGAGAGGTCCCTTTCCGAGATACTCGTCCCCGATGTTGAATCCGCCGCAGTATCCGATCTTACCGTCTATGACGGCGATCTTCCTGTGGTTACGGTTGTTCTTCTTGGGGCTGAACATGAGGGTGAACACCCTGTGGAAGAGAGCGAACTCCCCTCCTGCGGCCTTGAACGCCTTGATGGCCTTCTGCGGCCCCTTTCCCCATCCGAAGTCGTCGGTGAGCAGCTTGACCTCCACTCCCTCCTTGACCTTCTCGGTGAGGATTTGCATCAGCTCGTTGCCGAGCTCGTCGTTCCTGATGATGTAGTACTCCAGGTGGATGAACTTCTTCGCAGCCCTGAGGTCATCGTAGAGCGCCTTGAACTTGTCCTCTCCCAGCGTGTAGAGTTGGACGGTGTCGCCGGCCGTGTAGCCGACGCATCCGAAGTTCTGCATCGTCTTGATGAGCTGGCGGTACTCGGGCACCTCCTCATTGTCGGCGTTGCCCCTATCGTACTCAACGAGCGCCTTCGTCTTCTCATCGTTCAGACTCTTCATCCTGAAAGCGCGGTCGGAGTATACCGTCTGTCCTATGAAGATGTACAGTATGAAACCGACGAACGGGAGCAAAAGGAAGACCAATGCCCACACCACTATCTTGGATGGGTTCTTCTTCTCGGTCATCAGGATGACCAGGAGGAAGATGATGTCTGATATGATAATCAGAAATTCCAGTATCTGTACCCAATCAAATTCCATACCCCTGAATTGATGTGATATGTATTAAATTGTAGTCAAATCACCAGTGTGCCGATCGATATGCATCAGTATCCGCGGACGATGCGTCTGATGACGCCGAACAGGACTATTCCGATCACTAGGATGACGCATATCCAAATGGCAACATTTTCCAGCGCTGAATTCTCATGATCGCTCACGGTAAATTGGAAATGCATATCGTGATGGCCGGAATCGGACCTCAGATCGATCTGGTAGGTGTGGTTGTCGAGATTGACCAGCACATCATCATCGTCGGTTATCTTGAAAGACATCCTGTCCGAAGAGGGAGTGACCGTCCCGTCCTTCGTTATGATCCTGGTCCCGCCCGTGTCGGTATCGTAGTAGATGTAGGCGGTCCATTGGCCGTCAGGAAGGGCCTCTTCGAGGGTGACCGCGATCACGCCTTCCTTGCTGTCGTAGGAGATCTCGTAATTGGTGTTCTCGGATTCTCCTGCGAAGAAGACGAAGATGACAACGCCCAACAGCAATAATATCCCGATTATCACAAAGATCCTGGTAGTTGCTGGGTTGGCATTCATTCTCGCGGCCTCTTGGGACACCAATAGTCAAGGTCGGTAATAAACATACGTCGGTCAGGTCGGCGAACGTGTTGCTATCACATTTCAACGGCGCATTCGGTATGCGCGGCAAGGGTTGAATGGGAAAGTGTATCCATGCCTGACAGCAAAAACAAAAACGGATGACCGTCATGCACGCTCATGCAAGGCGCGGAGGACGGCAGGGTAAGGTTCGAAAGACCCGATATGGATTGGATCAGGGGATCCAACATGCTCTGTGCCGACATGCACTTCCACACCAACTGCTCCGATTCCTACACATCGGTGAAGAGCGCATTGGCGCTGGCGAAGAAGAGGGATGTTGGCCTTGCGATAACCGACCACAACCTGATCAACGGGTCGCTGAAGGCCAGGGAGCTGAACAAGGATTACGGCAGGTTCCTGGTGCCGGGCATAGAGATAAGCGCCTGGGACGGACCGCACATCCTGGTGTACTTCTACGATTACGACGAGATGACCGAGTACTGGACGAAGAACGTCAAGCCCAACATGCACTCCAGCCTGTGGCTGGCCATAGACAAGGGGACGGAGTGGATACTCGATTCGCTGGAGGACGTGAACTGCGTGGTTTCCGCGGCGCATCCGTTGGGATATCTGACATCGGTCAAGGGTCTGCAGAAGGCCATCGACCACGGCATACTGGAGAAGGATGTGTCGAAGAGGTTCGACGCATACGAGGTCATATGCAGCGGCATGTTCCGCAGCGAGAACATCAGTGCGAGGGACCATGCCATCGAATACGGTCTGGGATTTACCGGAGGCACGGACGGACATCTGCTGCATGAATTGGGCCATGTGCTCACGGTGTCGGATGCCACGGATCTGGACGGGTTCTTGGATGACATCGTCAAACACAGGAACACCGTCGTGGGTTTGGAGAAGCAGATTCCCACGAAGTTCATAATGGGAATGACCAGCCTGTCACGCATCGCGATGCATTTCCCGTCATCGTTCGTCAGGAAGCTCGAGCTCATGCGCTATCATGGGACGAAGAACTATCCCCGCTGATGATTCGGTCGTTGCTCCCTATAGTACAATATCTATATTGCAGTCACAGATCCTTCTTGTTCCCGTACAGCAGGAACGTGCAGACATCCAGAATGCTGTTGATGGAGTTGGGGTCCGACAGGGAGTAGAATATCTCCTTCCCGTCGCGTTCGGCAACGACTATGTTCACATCCTTCAGGGTCTTGAGGTTATGGGAGGTCAGCGATGTGGATTCCCCGGTGACCGTTGCAAGCTGACTGACGCTCATCTTGCCGCCCATCAGTGCGGACAGGAGCGCCAGGCGCTTGGGGTCGGACAGGGCCTTGAGCACCTTGGAGTACTCGAAGTCGGTGGAGTTGAGCCTCTCGGCGACCGCTTTGAGGTCGTCCTCGGTGTACATGTTGGGGTTCATCACCTCGCTGTAAGGGCTGACCGCATTCCTCGGCAGGCGGGCGATGATGGCGAAGGACAGCGGGATCTTCATCAGTCCGTCGCGTGTCAGGACGGAGAAGGGTTCCTTGTCCAACGAGTAGATCTTCAGGTCGGAAATGCCCAACCCTATCAGCACACCCACATCCCATGCGGGTCTGCGCTCCATGCTCGCCGGGAAGTTGCATGATAACCTGCGTATGATGTCCAGGTCCACCCCGTCGACGTTGGTGTGGGCGTGGAGGTTGTTGTCCTTCCCGTACTTCATGTCCATGTAGACCCTGCGCTTCCTGAAGTCCTCGTCGTATTCCTCGAGATACCAGTTGCCGTCGATGATCAGTATTGCTCCTCCGGGCTTCAGCAGGTCGATCCATGCGGCGTATGCCGCTGTGGGGTCTATGAGGTTCCACACGACGCTCTTCGCGACCACCAGGTCGTAATTGTGCTTCAGCAGCGGAGGTGCGGTGACATCCCCCAGGATGAAGTTGATGTCGACCTTGGCCAGTATGGCGTTCTTCCTCGCCTCCTCCAGCATCTTCTCCGATGCATCTATGGATGTGACGTCGTGGCCCAGACGGGCCATGGTGATGGCAGAGCCTCCTGCGCCCGTTCCCATATCGACGACCTTCAGCTTCCTGTTGAGGTTCATCCTGTGACGCATGATGTTCCTGAGGACGTTGTTGTCCTGCTCGAGCTCCTTGCGGGTCGATATCCCGTATCCCTTCGAACGTGCGTCCCAAAATTCAATTGTCTGCTGTTGGGCGGACAAATTGTCCAACTTGTACGTCGTCTGCGGCTCGGTCTGATCGTCGGAGGACATCGATTGGAGTTATCAGCCAGCCTCATATAAACAACCTTTCAATACGACCAGGCAACTAACTCATCCATATAATCAAAGAATTTTTCAGATGTTTTTGTCCGCAAACATTAGCTTTATATTCCATTGTCACAGAACGTGCAATCAGTTGGAGCATAATTCCAATCGAGTGATAAAATGGACAAGAAGATGATAATCGCGATCGTTCTCGTGGCCATCCTGGCCGTCGCAGCGATCGCAGTCATAATCTCGATGAACGGAGGAAAGGACCTCCCCAACAGCAACAACCTGGATGGGCGTCTGGCCGTCTTCGGGAACGCGAATCAGGACGATTACCTCGACAGCCGTGATGTCGATACAGTGAAGAAGATCATCGCGGGCGAGATAGAGCCCACATACTATGATTGTTACAAGTCTTACGGCGGACAGCTCGTACAGAGGTCCCTCGCGGACGCCAACGTCGACGGAAAGATCGACGAGGCCGATGTGAAATGGATCGAGAGGATGGTCGACCGTGAGAAGAACATGCAGGTCTACTTCTACGACGTGGACGCTGTCATCGGTTCCTGTACCTACCCCCTCACCACCGCAGCAGTCGGATACAAGAGCAACTATGATTCCATGCTCATCCTCGGCGCAGTTGACAACGTCAAGTACGTCTGCGACCAGGTCGGAAACAACGGTTCATACCACAAGTGGTTCACCATGTTCGACGGTGCGAAATGCTTCGGAAGCAGGTTCACACCCGATTACGAGGTATTCGTCAAGGACGGCAACACACCCCCGAGCTTCATGCTCTCTGGAACCAGGGCCTGGTTCGACCCCAACATGGAGGAGACCTGCGCACGCATCGGAACCGATGTCGTACGTCTTCCCTTCTACGAGGACAACTGGACCGTACCCGCCATCATCACCCTCGGATACCTTCTGAACCATGAGAAGCAGGCATACGCCTACGCAGAGAAGGCAGACTCCGTCTACCAGACGATCTCCGACGCCCTGAAGGACGTGAAGATGGAGGACCGTCCCTTGGTGTTCGCAAGCTACTCCCTCAACAGCATCTCCAAGATGCACGGAGGAGTCCAGGAGCTCGTCTACCTCGCAGGAGGACGCACACCTCTCGACGACGGCTACCCCACCGGAAGCATCGACGGAGAGGCCATCATGATGATGAACCCCGATTGGATCATCAGCTCCCAGTACTTCGGATTCATGGAGACCTACGAGGACCATGATAGCTGCCAGAAGGCCATGTTCACACAGTACGGAACCACCGACGGAAAGTACGAGAAGAACATCGTCCAGACTCAGGCATACAAGGACGGAAAGGTGCTCTTGTTCAACCAGGGAGTCTACATGGGAACAGCAAGCTACGTCGCATGCGCATACCTGGCGAACCACCTGTATCCCGATAAGTTCAACTTCGACGTGGATGCACTGTTCGACGACTACCTGAGCAAGTACCACTCCGACTGGAAGGCACAGGACTTCAAGGACATCGACTACCTTGACCTCAAGACCTACCAGGCAAAGAAGAGCGCATACGGCATCTGAAACCATAAGGGGGCCTGACGGCCCCCGCTCATTGCTGAGATAACATGACGTTAATCGAAGAGATCAGGGATTATTGGAACCTACGCAGTTCCGGTTTCTCCGGATCCGTCAATTACGATATGGACAACAGGTCCGAAGAGGCGTTGGCGAAGATGGAGCGCTACCTCGAGGGGCACGATGTCAGGGATATCCTGGACGTCGGATGCGGCCCGGGGTTCTACTCCATGCTGTTCGGGTCCAAGGGATACAGGGTCACCGGCATAGACTATTCCGACAAGATGGTCGAGGAGGCCAGGAAGAACGCGAAGGACAGGGGCGTCGAGGCGGATTTCCGCGTGATGGATGCCCAGGACCTGCAGTTCCCCGACGGATCCTTCGACCTTGTCCTGTCTAGGGACGTCTTCTGGTGCCTGGAGCACCCCGAGAGGGCCTATTCGGAGATCCTGAGGGTACTCCGTCCCGGAGGGATGGCCATCGTCTCCGACGGGAACTACTATCTGCACCATTTCGACGAGGAATATGCGGAGAGCAGGGAGGGGGCCAGGAAGGCCTTCGAGGCAAGCAGGAAGGAGATGAAGGGAGGCCATTACGCCTTCGACGACGGAAAGGTCGACTTCAAGGTTATAGACGATCTCTCCATGCAGATGCCCCTGAGCCGCGTAAGACGTCCCGTGTGGGATGCTGATACATTGATGGAATTGGGTTGCAGGGATGTGACTCTCCACGTGCGTCACGCAAGGCCGTACGGCGACAGGGACCTGGTGTTCTCGTTCGATGTTATCTTCACCAAGGAGGCATGAGAATGGAAACGAATGCAGATACGAAGATGATGCAGGACTACCACCGCTACACCTTCAGGAAGATACTGTTCATCGCGGGATGCATAGTGGCGATGTTCATCACATTGGGATACGCCACCACCGTGGGTTCCTCCGGGATATCGATCTGGGAGGCATACGCGGGGATATGGAACCACTTCTTCAACCCCGATGCGGTTGACGAAACGATTGATTGGGTGCTCTTCGATGTCAGGCTTCCCCGTATAATGACGGGACTCGTCGCAGGAATGTCCCTGGGTGTCGCGGGAGCCGCGATGCAGAGCATGATGAAGAACCCGCTGGCCGATCCTTACACCACGGGAATATCCTCGGGTGCGTCATTCGGTGCCACTTTGGCATTGGGATTGGGATTGTCTGTAGCAGGTGTCGGAGGGACCATAGGTCTCGTAACCACCGCATTCGTGTTCTCGCTGATCCCGGCGATCGTTATCATAGGGGTATCCTCGCTGAGGAACACCTCCGCGGCGACCATGATCCTAGCGGGAATAGCGGTCATGTACCTGTTCAACGCATGCACCACGATAATCAAGCTCACACTGTCAGAGCAATCCCTCTCGGCCGTCTTCCAGTGGTCAATCGGTGACCTGTCGGGTTCGTCATGGACATCCTTCGTGGTGATCCTGATATTCGCTGTGATCGGAACGATCATACTGATGCTGCTCTCCAAGCAGCTCAACATCCTGATCACAGGCGACAAGAACGCTACCGCTTTGGGATTGGACGCTCACAAGCTGCGCATAACCCTGCTGATCCTGATCTCCCTGATGGCCGCATCGGTTGTCTGCTTCACGGGAATCATCGGATTCATAGGATTGGTCGCACCGCACATAGTACGCATATTCCTCGGTTCGGACAACAGGTACCTGATCCCGGCATCCGCCGCATTCGGCGCGGTGCTGCTGATGGTGGCCGATCTGATCTCAAGGGTGATAATCGCACCGACATTCCTGCCGGTGGGGGTCATCACAGCGTTCATAGGCTGTCCCCTGTTCCTCTATCTGCTCATCAAGCAGAGGAAGTCGTTCTGGTGATGGAAATGAAGGTAGAGATGAAGGATTTGGAGTTCGGGTATGATCCCAACGTACCTGTATTGAAGGGGATCACACAGACCTTGGACAAGCCGGAGTTCGTCTGCATCATGGGACCGAACGGTGTCGGGAAATCCACCCTGATCCATTGCATGAACAAGATCCTGAAACCATCCTCGGGATTCGTGTACATCAACGACAAGGAGGTCAGGGAGTACAAGCTGAAGGAGCTCGCCGGGCACATGGGATACGTTCCCAATGCCAGTGAGGACTCCTTCCCCCTGTCCGTGGTGGACACCGTCATGGTTGGATTGCAGAACGACCACAAGTTCGGTACCAGCGACGACGACCTGCAGAAGGTGTACGACGTGCTGAGGCTGATGAAGATACAGCACCTGGCCATGAGGGACTTCAACGAGCTATCCGCGGGACAGCATCAGAAGGTCATGCTCGCCAGGGGATTGGTGAGGACGCCGGAGATAGTTCTCCTGGACGAACCGACATCCAATCTGGACGTGAGGCATCAGCTGGAGGTCACCAAGGTGCTCAGCGAGCTTCCCAGGCAGAAGGGGATGCTGGTGATCATGATCAGCCATGACATCAACATCACCGCGAAGTACGCGGACAGGATCATAATGCTCCACGGAGGAGGCATCTACGCAGTGGGTACCCCTTCGGAGGTTATCACCAAGGAGAACATCCGCACCGTGTACGGGGTGGATGCCGACGTGATCGATGTGAACGGAAGGCCGCATGTGATACTGAACGAATCCCTGGAGGATTCGGAGGATATCTGACAACGCTCCATGATATCACCTGGATAAAGGGGCCGCGGGAGAGATTCCGCGGTCCTGAAAACTCTTTTTCGTATCTGGCTATGTTGTTTTTTCAAAGAAGGGTCTAAGGAATTCTCAAAGTTTTCTGAAGGATTTTCTTTTTATCATAAACGATATGAGCGGGCATAGCCCGCCCCAAACAGTTTCAAGGATCGTCTATTATGATGTAATCCAAATCCATCCTCTCCATCAGGTCCTTCAGCAGTTCCTTTGCCATCGGATCCCCGAGGTCTGCGGCCTTCCGATAGAATTTCAGGGCCTTTTCGAAGGACTGCTTCACCTCTTCTCCGTTCTCCAGCATGTATCCCGCCTTCATCATCGCGTTGACGTTGCCGTATTTCGATGCGTATGCGTAGGCCCTCAACGCCATGAATTTGTGGTTCGGCAGGTCGTTGGATTGGTACAGGCTGTTCCCCAATCTGAGGATCAGCGTTCCCAGGTCGGCCGCGGGACCGTCGTGGGCCACCTGGGAGATGTTAACGAGGTCGTCTATGCAGTCGGTGTCGTAGACGTCGATTATCATAAGGTACAGCGCGGCCTCCTCTTGGCCGTTCTTCTCCGCGTTGCGCAGCTGCAGCAGTCCTTCCTCACGGTTGTATATCCTGCTGTTCGGTGTGAGCATCAGCGTCCCGAGGCAGTACATGGCGTCGGCGTTCCCGCGGGCGGCGGAGAGCATCAGCCATATGAGTGCGTCCCCGTCGGTGGCGGATTCCAGGGGATCTATGGAATACTAGGCCATCGCGAATTGGCATTCGGCGTTGCCTTTGATCGCTTCGCCGTATGCCCACAGGGTCTTTTCGTTCAATGTGTCGGGCGCGCTGGGGTATCTTATTGATACTGTTCTCATCATTCCTCATTCCTTTTGTTTTATGGGGATTTCTTGCAGATCGATGAAAAAGGCGTATACGGGATCTGCTTGTCGGTTCAGGATCGAGGATCGTGTCTTCGGCACAGAGCTTGCTGTCTTCCTTGAGAGGGCGTAGCGGTAGGTAGTATTTATATTGGATGATTGGTCCAATAAACAATGTAACGCCTGATTGTAATTCGGATTCACTTCTTATTGTGTATACCAGGTTGAATCATATCAATCCGAAATACTTGTCAAAGAAAGTCTTGAGCTTCTCTATGACTGTATTCTTCTGCTGAAGTCTGTCCCCTCCGCCGAAACGGCGCATGGGGGGCATGATCTTGTCTATATCCGTACCGGTAGTTTTGAGAGTGCCGTCCCTGAACGCATTGCTGACGAACTGTGCGGTCTCTTCCGGCCTCAGTTTGTTCTCATCTATCAGCTTCTTGAGATCCTCATCCTTCTGCTGCGATACGAACCTGGCCCAATCCGCATCGATATCGGCTGAGGGATCCACCCTGCTGATGAACTGCATGATGAGTTCCTTCTTGCTGCGCAGCTGTGTGGAGGACCCTATGGCCTTCTCGATATCCACGAGGATCTCCTTGTCCTTGCAGTTGTCGTCGTGATACTTCTTAACGAGCATCAGGACGTAATCGATGTTGACCTCCACCTGCTTGATGAGCTCGATCTCGAATACGATGTCCGCCGTGACGTCCGATTTGACCTTCTTGATGCGTATATTGCGATATATGTCTAGATAGTTGCTCTGATAGTCCTGCATATCTCTCGGGCTGATGATCTCGTTCCCTTGGAACTGATCGAATGCCGTGAGTATGTTCTGCAGCCTCAGGATGGAACCGAAGAGCTTGATGAACTCCTTGTTCTTCTCCTCCCCGATGATGGGTTTACCGACAGGGAATTCCTGGACGAGCCTTTCGATGAGATCCTTGTATCCGTTGACATGTTTCCCTTCGTCGTCTGTGTATCCGAAATAGTACTCGTTGTAGGTCTTGAGGAGCACCGTACCCGTAGCATTCTCGTCACCGAACAATGCAATGGCGTTCTCCGTTGCTTTGCGGAGGTTCCTGAAGCAGATTATGTTCCCGTATGTCTTGACAGAATTCAGGATACGGTTGGTCCTCGAGAATGCCTGTATGAGCCCGTGGGATCTGAGGTTCTTGTCCACCCACAACGTGTTCAATGTTGTAGCATCGAATCCGGTGAGGAACATGTTCACGACTATCAGGAGGTCGAGGTCGCGGTTCTTCATCCTCTGTGAGATGTCCTTGTAGTAATTCTGGAAGCCATCCGAGGAGGTGTCGAAGTTGGTCTTGAATGTGGCGTTGTAATCGCTGATGGAACGGTCCAGGTATTGGCGTTCTGAGATCGTCAAGGTCTCGAGTTCGAAGTCCCCGACGGTTATACCCTCGTCCCAATCGTCGCCGTTCTGCTGCGAGGTGTAGATGATGGCGATGTTGAGCTGTTTCCCAGTCTCCTTGAGCTGTCTTTGGAATTCGTTGTAATACTTGATAGCGGTGGGGATCGAGCTCACAGCGAAGATGGAGTTGAATCCGTTGACCTTCTTACCTTTGTAATCGTAATAGGTGTTGCGCTTGGTCTTCTGGTCGAAATGGTCGAGGATGTATTTGGTGACCATACTGATCCTTTCGGGAGCGGCCATGATCTTCTCCGTCTCGATTCCTGAGATCTCCTCGTCGGAGATGTCGTCGGCGGCCTTGATGGTCTTCACGTAGTCGATGAGAAAGGGCAATACGTTGCCATCGTTGATCGCATTGACGATGGTATACGAATGGAGCTTGTCCCCGAACGCATCCTGGGTGGTACGCAATGTAGGGTTCTTACCAGCGGTGGAGTTCATGGCGAAGATAGGCGTACCGGTGAATCCGAACAGGTGGTAGTTCTTGAACGCCTTGGTGATGGCGATATGCATCTCGCCGAACTGAGAACGGTGGCATTCGTCGAAGATCATCACTATGTGCTTGTTGTAGATCTCGTGGTCCTTGTACTTCTTGATGAAGACCTCCAGCTTCTGGATCGTGGTGACGATGATCCTGCATTGGGGGTCGGACAACTGCTTCTGGAGGATGGTCGTGTTCTTGTTCCCGTTGGCGGCACCCTTCTCGAATCTGTCGTATTCCCTGATGGTCTGATAGTCGAGGTCCTGACGGTCGACAACGAAGAGGACCTTCTCTATGAAGGGCAGCTCCGTCGCCAGTTGAGCGGTCTTGAACGATGTGAGCGTCTTGCCGCTGCCGGTGGTATGCCATATGTATCCTCCCGCTTTGACCGTACCCATCGTCTTGTAATTGTTGGAGATCTGGATCCTGTTGATGATCCTCTCGGTCGCAGCGATCTGGTAGGGCCTCATGACGAGCAATTTGTCGTCGGCATCGAAGATGCAGTATCTGGTGAGGATGCTGAGGATTGAATGCCTGGAGAAGAACGTCCTTGTGAAATCCAACAGATCAGGGATGATGCGGTTGCTGCCGTCTGCCCAGAAGGAGGTGAATTCGAAGCTATTGCTGGTCTTCTTCCCTTTATTCCTTCCTCCGACGGAGGCCTCGATGATGTGATTCGAACGGGTGGTGTTCGAGTAGTACTTGGTGTTCGTTCCGTTGGAGATTACGAAGATCTGGACATACTCGTACAATCCGGAGCCTGACCAGAAGCTCTCGTTTTGATAGCGGTTGATCTGATTGAACGCTTCCTTCAACTCGACCCCACGGCGCTTGAGCTCCACATGCACCAAAGGCAATCCATTGACCAGGACGGTGACATCGTAGCGGTTCTCATGGGTGCCGTCTGTTGCGGTATACTGATTCAATACCTGCAGGGAGTTGTTGTGTATGTCCTTCTTGTCGATGAGCCGTATGTTCTTAGAGGAGCCGTCATCACGCTGAAGGACTTGGACGTGATCTTTTTGGATCCTCCTTGTCTTCTCCTCGATGGAATCGTTGGATGATGAAATACACGTACTGAAGAATCTCTTCCATTCATCCTCGGAGAACGCATAACCATTGAGCTTTTCCAACTGTTTGCGAAGATTGTTCTTGAGGTCGTCCTCGCTGTTGATACGGATGTATTCATAGCCTTGGGATTGGAGATCCTTGATGAACTGTTCTTCTAGGGCTGCTTCGGACTGGTAGGCATCGGAACGTTTCTTGACTGGAGTGTACTCGGATACTACAGTGCATTCATCTGTTGAGGCTATGATATTGTAAGTACTCATATAATCGCCGCGTTCATATTATTTTGATGTCCGGATGTCATGTTTAGTTCGTGTATAGAACATGCAAGGATATTAAGAAAAAGACGGTAGTCATCCATTTCTATTAGATCTTCTAACAAATCATACTTCTTTACAAAATCAGGGATGACAATTACCATGAACAGTTTTGAGATATCTGAACGTGGAATACGTTGGCAGTTTCTGTAATACCACGAAACTAGATCTATCCTATCTTTATGCGAAGCTTCTTTCAATTCTTCTAAATTCAAAAGTTTATCAAATTCTAACCTAAGGAAATCCGAGGGGGTTTTGACTGGATTTGGATTATGCAGAGGATATTCTTCAGTTTCATAGTCATTGTAATCCAATTCTATTAAGTTGTTACATTGATGGATATCACAACCAATGTTTTCAAACATAATACGCGCATCAGAGTGCAAATCATTGGATTCACAATTTAAATCTTGAATCTTGTTTCTTATAACATGTAAACGATCCCAAATCCAGTGAATAAGTTCGTCATTATATTGATCCAAAGGATGCTCGGACAGATAAGTAAGTGTATGATGATACGTTTTTAGCCCATAGTCATGATATCCATTCCGAAAGTGATCTAG
The DNA here is from genome assembly GCA_015063285.1 of Thermoplasmata archaeon. Lineage (NCBI taxonomy): Archaea > Methanobacteriati > Thermoplasmatota > Thermoplasmata > Thermoplasmata archaeon. The sequence continues at coordinate 165,789 of SUST01000001.1, read as the reverse complement.
CTTCATTAGTTGTTCTAGATTATCAACAGAGCGATCAGGTGAGATGATAACAATCGGTTTATGACGTAGCTAATCGAGAGTTTTCTTAGTACGTTCAACCATGGTTTTGTGTATTTCTTCAATCAATTGTTTGTATCTGTAATCCACATACGCCCATATTTCTTTACTACAAATGTAGAAATCATCGTCCCATGAGTTATTATCGCTCAATACCTGGACCCAGAAATCAGCACCCTTAGGTTTCATCCATTCATGTACTGGTCTATCGTTGATATAGTCAACAAATTTACAATATGCATAAGTTCCTGGTATGAATCCTTCGCTTGTTGTTTTATATTCTGTTCTCAAAGGATGGGCACATATGAAGGACCTTAGAAATCTGAAAGCTTCAAAGTCATTCGTTGGTTTGCTTCCGGCTCTTTCGCCATATAATTTGACGGTTTGAATAAAATGTGTATCGCATTCGATGTGGTAGCCATTTTTATCCTTGATACCGATATGTGCGAATTCCGCAGCATCCTCTATACAATCCAGTATAGTGTAAGCGAACCCAATAAGCATAGAGAACTGTTTTCCATCATGAATGCCAGTACTAATTTCGTTTTCCAAATATCCTTTTTGTTCCCCCGCTTGCCAAAACAGAGTTTTTAGTGCCAATGATGCTTTTTCCGCGTAAGATTCCGATGCGCCTTGACTTTTTAAGTATAATTTATAATCATCTGATCCAGAATTGATCTTATCAAGAACATCTTGTAAAGGGATCATCAAATCAGCTCAAACATCAGTAGTAAATGATAATAGCTTGTCACGATAGTATTCATATTGTTTTTGGCGAGATGCAATTTCTGCCGGTAATCCTATGATAATGTCTGTGCTCAGTGTTTCGAACTGTTTCAATATTGATATTATTTCCCTTTGCTTGCTTATATCGGGTATCGGGATAGTTAATTGGTGAAGTTTGCTGCCTTTGATGCCTTTTACAGTACTGCCTGTTGCCGCATTATTCAACTTATGTTGAAATTCATCCCCCATTAATATGTACTTCAAGTACGTTGGTTCTAGGAATGAAGGATTTTTTGGACTATATTTTATTACACGCTGAGCTAAAGCAACATCTTCGCGATCAATCTGGGCAACAAAACCGCAGGGAGCTTCGGTTGTTATCAAGACATCCCCTATTCTTGGCTTACCTCTGTGCATAATTTCATCATAATCCTCTTCTAAAACGTATTCTGAAGAAAGAGAATAATCGATGTAACCCATACGGATGTTTTTTGCGGTAACGAGAAACACCCCTTTATCCACTTTTTTAGGAGTTTTTCCACGATAATCTACAATATTACAGACCGATTCTAAGGAATAATAGGGGAAATTTGAGAGAGATAGCACTTTATTACGATAGAATTCATATTGCTTTTTTCTTGCAGTGAGTTCTGCAGTAAGTTTTGCAGTGAGTTCTGCAGTGAGGGCGGCGAAGGAATCGAGGATGCAGACTATTTCATTTTGGATCTCTAATGGGGGGATTGGAATCATTAACTGTGATAGAATCTTCAAAGGCAGATGAGCAGGTATGGCCTTCGTTCTTTGAGAATAGAGGTAGTTTTGATTCGATTTGAGAACGTGATAAAGAAAACGGTTGTTAAGTTCCGATGAGGGATATATGCAATAGCACACGTCATTTGCCCAGAATGGGGATGATTGCCAATCAACATACCCCGCTGCACCATACTGGGCGATTGTGATGGTATTCGAGTCTCTGTTGAACATTTCGTAAAACCCCATAGGTTTTTCACCACCACTTATAACAGGATATGTCCCTGAATCAGTTATTTCTGATTTTGTTATGCGAGTACCGCGTTTTATTCTGGCACAGTTTTCAAGACTATCGTATCTTATAACTGTCTCGTTTTTCCAACGATGCACTGTTAATCACTCTCGATGTCTTTGATTATCTGATCAATCTGGTTTCTGAGCTCGTTCTCTCTTGCAACTATCTGCTCAATCTCTGAGTTGAGCTCTTTAATGTCGATTACCTCTCTCGTGTCTTCTTGCTCCACATATTGTGATACAGATAGGTTGTAATCATTATCCTTGATCTGCTGGTTGGGTATGACCTTTGCCACATACTGAACATCATTGTGATCTGTGAATATAGAGATGATCTTGGAGATGTTATCCTCGGTGAGCTTGTTGTTATTGGTGACCCTGATGCATTCCTTGGAAGCATCAATGAACAGAGTGTCGTTGGATGATTTGGATCTCTTCAATACCATGATGCATGTTGCTATTGATGTTCCGTAGAATAGGTTGTCAGGAAGTTGAATGACGCAGTCCACATAGTTGTTATCGATGAGATACTTCCTAATCTTCTGCTCCTTGCCGCTACGATACATGATGCCGGGGAAACAGACGATTGCCGCGGTTCCGTTGGTCGCCAGCCATGCCAATGAGTGCATGATGAAGGCCATATCCGCCTTGGAGTTGGGTGCGAGGACTCCGGCAGGAGAGAATCTCGGGTCGTTGATCAGGACAGGATTCGTATCCCCTTCCCATTTGATCGAGTAGGGCGGATTGGATACGATGGCCTCGAAAGGCTCATCATCGTAATGCATCGGATTGATGAGGGTGTCCCCGTGGGCGATATCGAACTTGTCGTAATCGATGTCATGGAGGAACATGTTGATCCTGCACAGGTTGTATGTGGTGATGTTGATCTCCTGGCCGAAGAATCCCTGCCTGACATGGTCCTTACCAAGGATCTTTGCGAACTTGAGAAGAAGAGAACCGGATCCGCAGGCAGGATCGTAGACCTTGTTCACTTCTGTCTTCCCAACAATGGTCAGGCGTGTAAGGAGCTCAGATACTTCTTGGGGCGTGTAGTACTCCCCGCCACTCTTACCGGCATTGGATGCGTACATCCCCATGAGGAACTCGTAGGCATCCCCGAATGCATCGATGGTGTTGTCCTTGTAGTTGCCGAGATTCATCTCGCCTACGCCGTCCATGAGCTTGACGAGCTTCTTGTTCCTCTCTGCGACGGACCCACCGAGCTTGTTGCTGTTCACATCGAGGTCATCGAAGAGTCCTTTGAAATCCGATTCGCTCTCGGTACCCATCGCAGATGATTCGATATGCTTGAATACATTCTCCAGAGTCTCATTTAAGTTTTCATCCAATGGTGCTTTCTTTCTTACATTCTGGAAGAGTTCGCTGGGAAGGATGAAGAAACCCTTGTCGTTAATCATCTCCTCCCTGATGGTCTCGGCATCCTTATCAGAAAGATCAGAGTATTTGAACGAGGTGTCTCCTGCCTCGTGCTCGTTCTTCTCTATGTAATTTGACAGATTCTCGGAGATGTATCTGTAGAACAACATTCCAAGTACATACTGTTTGAAATCCCATCCGTCAACACTGCCGCGGAGGTCGTTTGCTATTCCCCATATGGTGCGGTGGAGCTCCGCACGTTCGGTTTCTTTCTTATTGTCTAGCGTCATCAGTGATACCCTGCTGTTCTTGTGAATGCAAATTGATGATAATCCGACTTAAATACGCCAACTATCTGATGTAAAGCATCCGACCCAAAGATCATAGAACATATTGAAAGAATCGTATTTAATTCATTGATGTACAACGATAATCACTTAATTCTAGTCCTTCATTACATATTTTGTTACTATGTCAATGACAGGCCTTCAGTTATCCGAAAAGATTCTTAGGGAGACCAAACGTCCAATGACTCCTGGCGATATGTGGGAGTATGCAGTGGAGAAAGGTTATGATAAAGAATCAGGAATACATGGAAATACTCCCTGGCAAACAATTCAAGCACAGATGTATGTAAATATGCAGAAGCATGAGGATAGTATTTTTACCAAAGTGTCCCCAGGAGTTTTTGGATTGAAGGAATTAAAATATGAAACTAATGGCGACATTGTAGTAAAACCGAAAAATGAAGATAAGGTGTATGAAAGGGATCTCCATCCTCTGCTAGTTTCATATGTCAACGCTGATCCAAATTTTTTAGGAAATACGATGACCATTCATCATGAGAATTCTGTTAAATCTAGTAAGAATGCTGAGAAATGGATGCATCCGGATCTTGTCTCAGTCAGGTTTCCGTTTGATGAATTAAAAAATGATACAATTGTTCTTGCAAAGAATGCGGGCATAGATACTATTTCCATTTATTCTTTTGAAATGAAAAAAGAAATTAATGGGTCGAATGTAAGGGAGTGTTATTTTCAAGCTGTTTCAAATTCTTCTTGGGCAAATGAAGGTTATCTTGTGGCACCCAAGATAACTGATGATGCTTTGAAGCAACTCACAAAATTGAATTCTTCTTTCGGTATCGGGGTTATTTGGCTTAATATTGAAGATGTTCATCAATCAGAGATTCTTTTGCCTTCAAGAGATAATGAGTTAGACATCGTAATGATAGATGAATTAGTTCGTATAAACAAGGATTTCTCAACTTTTGTATCAGTTATTAATAAATCGATGTTGGCTACCGGTTTATTCGGAGAAAATAAGTTTGATAAGGTTCTAGATGACGAGGAACTTCAAAAATACATTGAGAAGAAGAAAATCGTCAATTGAAAGTGATACAAGATATAAAGTGAAGAACGTAAGATCTTTAGATCTGATCCTCAGTTATTGTTTGATCACATGCAATGGTCTGACAAGGCAATGAAGGAATTGTTTACAAATAATCTTATGGTTCCTGAATATCAAAGAGACTTTTCTTGGACAGAAGACAACATCGGTGATTTCTTTACAGATTTGACAAAATTTATTGATAGTTCAGAAAACACGTATCTGTTTGGTCTTGTCATAATTCATCGCGATAATGAAGTTTATAACATAGTTGATGGCCAGCAAAGAATTACCACATCTACAATTTTCTTATGTGTTTTGAGAGATTTTATAAAGGAACGCAATTACCAGAAAGTAGATTCCCTTACTCATAGCATCAATGGGGCAATAGGGTTTGAAGATGGTGGTTATCGTCTTACCAGTGGTTTAGATAATAATGAGTTTCTGTTGAATTATGTTCAGGGGGCCAATCACGACTATAATGTTCAGCATGAATCAGATAAATTGGTCAAGAGGGCCTATGAACTCTTACGCGAGTGTGTAGAGAGATATATTGACGATAGTGATCAGGAAATTGAGGCAATCAAAGAACTTGCTAACAGTTTTTTGAGTGGATTTCATGTTGCATACGTAGAGACTGAAAGCTTATCACAAGCGTTCACTGTGTTTGAAACTTTGAATGCAAGAGGAACACCATTAAAGGCACCAGATCTTCTTAAGAATCATTTTTTTAGTAAGTTGGATAGCAATCATGACTATATCAAAGACAAATGGGTCAATATGATCAATAAGATTGAGAATAGTGGTAAAGATCTGAGTCCAACTCAATTCATTAAATATTATTGGAATTCGTCTCATGAATTCATACGTGAAAAAGAATTATTTGGAACAGTTAGTAAGGAGTTGAAAGGGGATATTTATCCATTCTTGATTGGAATGTTTGACTCTGTTGATCTTTATCTCTATATTATAAATCCATCAAAGAACAGCAAGTACTATTCTGACGATACTTACGATCATTTGATGAATCTGAAGCAATTCGGAGCAACATCGTTTTGTCCATTGATAATGGCGTTATATAACACAGGACAGAAAGAATGCGTCGGCGAGGTGCTTAAGGCAGTAGAGACTTTAATTCTCAGAAATCAGGTCATTGGGAAGAAAACAGCCAATAAGAACGAAAGGAATTATGCTAATTGGGCAGAATCAGTAAGTAATAGGCACTGGTCCCCATTGAAGGTCATATCCGAGGTTTATAGTGTAGTTGACTCTGATGCTGATGTTGAATTGGCATTTCGTAAATTTGCTCCTAAGAAGAGCATTGGAAAGGTCATTTTAATTGAAATCTACAATAAGAATCATACTGAAACAAAGATCGCTGAAAGGGGAAAGGATGTTCATTTGGAACATATTATGCCAGAAAGTAATGCAAAATGGATGGTTGATGAAACAACTTGGAAGGAGTATCATAAACGTATAGGGAATATGATACTTCTTGATGGGTTGAAGAATATTAGAATTGGTAATGAAACTTTTGATGTAAAAAAGATCAAGTACGCTGAATCTAGCATAGAAGATACCCGGGAGATTTCTTTCTTAGATAAGTGGAGTATTGATGAAATTGAGGAGCGTCAGAAGAAATTGTTAAAAGAAGTTCTTAGGATTTGGCCGAAAAAAGAGTTTCCTGTTGAAAGTATGACTCTAGATGAATTCCTTTAAAGCAAGAACGAATCAGTTAGTTTTGCATTTTACGACAGATATTGTGAGTGTGATGTTATTATTCACGATTGAAGTAGCTTCACAATTCTGTTAATGTTACTGTAAAAAAACAAAATAGAGAGTATCGATGAGACTCTCTGATTATTGTTTGAGAAAGAGGGGCATTATGGCCCTTTGTAACTAAATTATTTCATTCATCTGAAGATCATCGGCAGTACGGTCAGGCCTTTCAGTTTGTACGGGCCTATGACTCTTCCCGCTATCTGATTCTCAGATCCTTCCTTTCGATCCATTGTCATCCTCAGAAGACTGAGCCCTATCGATGTTCCTGCCGCAGTACATGCAGAACGAGCCCCCCTCATGGAGCGATGCGCCGCATTGGGGACAGAATCTGATGGAACGGCCGGCAGACTGCCGCCGGGCCATAATATGCTGCCATAACCCTCCTGGAGGATCTCCTGCGGTAACAGATGAATCGAGATATGATGACGGCTAGAAGATGGCCTGACCAGGCGATGATGGAAATCTGACGGTCAGAACATGAAAAACTAGGGGGGCGACCCCCCCTATCAAGGCTTCTCCGAAGGCATTCCGATCAGATTATGACCACCACATCGACGGAGCCGTAATCTTCCGGCGTTTCGCCCAGCGTCCACCCCGGAACGGTCGTCTCGCAGTAGTAGTAGCTGATCCCGCCTACTTCGTAGCATTTGCCCGGGGTGCCGGAGGGCATGCCGATTCCTGCGGCCATGTGGTTGCCATACAGCAGGAGTGCGACATCGTAACCCATCGCCTTCATCAGTGAGGCATAGAGGATTGTCTTGTCCTCGCAGTCCCCGATGGTATTGAACAGGGTCTCGAAGGGATACTTCCAGTATCCGTCCATGCCTTTGCCCGAAGAGTCACTGGTGTAGGTCAGGCCCTCCTGGACGAACCTGAGGACAAAATTGGCCATCTGGAGGTCGGAAAAGTGCTCTTCCTCACTCATCTTTTTCACCAGATTGACGATTTCGGGGGAGGTGTATGCGAGGAACTCGCTGTCCTTGACATTGTCTGTATGATGCCTTCCGTCCGTGTTGAAGTTCTTGTAATACACATAGCTGGGGATGTAATCCTCCGAGGTTATGGTATACCTGTAACTGTTGAAATCCCAAGTGTATTTGTTCGTACGCACAAAGCCGGTGATCAGGTCCTGTTTCAGATCCACATCCTTGCCGCCCGATTTTGCCGTAAACGATGCGGTATATGACATGGATTCCTCAAGGGAAACGAACGCAGGATTGGAGTGGGCGGTGGCCACGACATTGCCGGTACGGTCGTCGGTGACGGTCCATTTAGGATCGGAATAGGATCCTTCGGCATAGACGGCGTACTCGTTCTTCTCCAGGGCAAACAATGTCAGGGAATCGCAGGCCACGAACTTCATCGAAGGATTGCTGTAGATGCCGTTTCCGTCGAAGCAGAACCCTTTGAATTTCTTTCCGGAGGATGCCGTCGCGGTCAGACTGACGTCGTCCCCGACGCTGTAGGTGCCTGAACCCTTGACGGTTATGCCGTCGCTCGAGTAGACGGTTATCGTAACTGCCGTCGGGACCGTGTAAGCGGAATATGATGACAGAGTGAATCTCAAGCTATACTCTTCCACTCTGTAAGGATGGAAGTACTCATCGATCCAATATGTCGAATCGTCGTTCTGGAAAACGAACAGTTCTTTCTTTCCGTCGATCGTGGTCAGAGTGTCCATCCTGATGAAATCGAAATCGGATTCGTCATCGGACCAAGTGGAATCATACCAGGAATAATGGACCGTCCCCGATCCGACTACATAATCATAACTTGCGAAAGACGACGACAGTACCCTCTTGCCATCGTCTATGGCTATCCTCATCTCTGCGGTGCTGGAATCGGCCATGGGGTGCGAAGGGTCCGTGCTTTCGACACTGAACACGTATTTTGTGCCGGCGAGACTCTTCCATTTCGCGTAGAGGGTCGTATCCGACTTGATGTCCGTGAACGAACCGACTTTGGAGGCGGGCTCGAAGGTCGGAGTGGAATACCAGGCATCGAAGCAGCGGTCGAGGGAGCATGCGCCTCTGAGGGTGCCGGATTCCCAAGTGACGGATTTCGGATTGATGTTGACCGCCGTATCACAGTTGAGAACATACTCGACGTTGTAGACCTTGTACGCCCATTTGGCGTAGACGGTGACCTTGCCCATGGATTTGTTCAGGGACGTGACCTTGTTGATGAAACCTGGTTCCAGATACCAGCCGGAGAAGTCATACCCCTCCCTGCTGGGATCGTACAGGGTGACGACATCGGATTTGTAACCCGTAGGGTTGTTCTCGTTGTTGACACCTCCGTTCAGCTCATATGTGATATCGTCGCTGCCGCCTCCGCCCATCATAGCGAGCGCCGCAACGGCGACGATGGCGATGACGGCAACTGCCGCGATACCGATGATTGCGTTTTTGGATAATTCCATGAAGAAGCCTCAGAAAAGAACCGTAAGGCAACAATATAATGACATACCTGCAAACGGGCGTTCTATAGTGGATTTAAGATGATCATCAGGCGATGACGAAAGGGGGCCTCGGATTCCCTCATGATGCTCTCATGTCTTTCCGTCCGTCCTGTCATCGTTCTCGGAGGACAGCGGTCTGTCTATGTTCCTGCCGCAGTACATGCAGAATGTGTCCTCTTTATGAATCGATGCGCCGCATTGGGGGCAGAATCCGACGGAACGGCCTGCAGACTGCTTCCGGGATTCGGACTGCGGATACCGGGGCGAATAGCCATAGTATGCCGCCATGGCCCTCTTGGAGGATCTTCTGCGGTACCAGATGAACAGGGATATGATGACGGCCACTACGAGGATGAATATCAGCAGCGGTATGAAGTCTATAGCGACATACCCCACGGTGAACCTGTCGAGGTCCTTGAGCTTCAGACCGCTCCCCTTGTCGAAGGATATTCCGTCAAGGGAATAGTATTCGGGCACATAGCTCGGCTCCGAGACCGAATCCGGAGGAACGAACTTTATCAGCCCATCCAGACCCTCTGAGCTTAGGCTGACGATCTTTGTATCATCTAGATACATCCCTATCTCGTAATCCTTCAGATCCACAGATTCCACAGGCGTAGAGGACCGGTAGGTCTTGACCGTCACGTACCAATAATCCGAATCGTAACGGAGCATCGCCGAGACCAAAGCCTTGCGTGCATCCTCGTCGACCTGGATCTGGACATCATGTATGGTCCAATAGTAGTAGCTGTTCTTGAGCTCCGCTTTGGAGAGGGTCTTGTAGGGGACCGGTATGTAGTCCATCCAATAACCGTCCTGATACGGATCGAACGCGTATGCCTTTGAGGAGACCTCGATCCCGAAACCGTAATCGACGGTACGGTTCTTGCCGAAGGTCCCAGTAGGGGTATCGGTGTCCGAACCTATGAGGAAATAGTCGTATTCCACCATATCGGGACATCTCGGGTCGTCCCATGTGGCATCGACATGGTACCATCTGCCGTCCTCCATCCGGACCGCGTTCCATGCGTGCCTCCCCTCCGAGACCACATCGCCGGTGAAGGTGACGCAGGGGATGTCCAGCATCTTGCAGCAGAATTGGAACGCAGCCGAATACCCGTCGCATTTGGCCCTGCCGTTCACCAATGCGCCGTACAGGTCGCCGCAGTTCTCCGTCGTCTTGTCGTAGACTGTATTGAAGGCTAGGTACTGCTGGATGCACTGTAGCCTTTCGGCATCGGTATCTCCTGTGATATCGATCCTCTTGAACGTTTCGTTTATCTCGTCCACGCCCCTCTTCAGCTTCTTGGAATCCAGATGACTATCGGCCTTGATCTCCGAGGGCAGGCCGGTATCCTCGTAATAGTAGATGGAATATGATTCCCCGAACCAATAGAACTCGGGAAAATCCGAAGTGAAGGCGTAATAGACCTCCCAGGTCTCCTCGAGGGTGAGCCCGGAGACCTTGACGGTCGTCCTGAAGGAACCGACGGCGTCCTCCAGTCTGTCGTACAGGTACTTCTGGGACGGGTTGAGAGAATCGTATGCGGGATGGCAGTCGTCACGGGACCCGGCATCCGAGTCGGTTCCTAGGGGGAGGCATGGCAGGGCGATGATGAATGCCATCAGCAAAGCCGCCATTATCGTCCTGTACCTCATCGGGGGATGGTAAATGATGATGATACTTATTGATTGGGCAGATGGGAAAGCTGGTGTACTCTAAAATGGATGCAGGGGGGACTGTTGTTTGACCCTCCCACTTTTCATTCTGCATCCAGGAGTACCACGTGTGGGCGCCCGTTGACATCGATGACTTCGGATTTCACCCCGTAGACCTCTTCGAGCATGGATTCCGTTATGACCTCGCTCGGGGAGCCTATGGCGTATATGACTCCGGGTTTGGCCATGACTATGATCCTGTCTCCGTACCTGGATGCGATGTTCAGGTCATGGCTTATCATGAGTACCGATAGCCCTCTGGTCTCGGAGAGTTCCCTGAGTTTCTTTGTGATGAGTATCTGATGGCGTATGTCGAGGTTGGCGGTAGGCTCATCGAGTATGAGGAGCTTAGGCTCCTGCGCCAATCCTTTGGCGATAGCGACCTTCTGCTGCTGTCCGGCTGACAGGCTTCCAGCATCGCGGAGGGCCAGATTCTCGATGCCGACCTCTTTGAGGGCCTCATATGCGTAGTGGATGTCATCGGCGCGTGACCCGAAGCTCTGATGGGGGTGTCTCCCCATGAGGACGGTTTCGAGCACGTTCATGGCGTTGTTGTTATTGTTCGCCACAGGGACAAAGGCCATGAATTTCGCCAGCTCGCTAAGCTTGTAGTCTCTGACGCTGCGATCGTCGATACTGACGGAGCCCTCGTCCGGATTCAGGATCCTGTTCATACATTTCACAAGTGTCGATTTGCCTACTCCATTAGGTCCTATGATGCAGGTCAGCCCAGGGCCGAGGATATCGAACGATATCCCGTTGAGTACCATGTTCTCGTCGTATCCGTAGGACACGTTGGAGACGTTAACTTTCATGATGTCGCCCCCGTCTTGTTCCTGAGTATGAGGTAGAGGAACATTGGACCGCCGATGAATGAGGTTACGACACCTACCGGAACGGCTCCTTGGGGAAGTGCGGATCTCGAGATCAGGTCACAGGTGATCAGGAAAGCGGCACCGAATACGGCTGATGCGGGTATCAGGTATCTGTTGTCTCCGCCGATGAATATACGCACGATGTGCGGCGAGACGAGCCCGATGAAGCCGATTATTCCGGTGAATGAGACCACGGATGCGGATACAAGAGACACGATTATTAGGCAGAGGATGCGGAGCTTTCCCGCATCTATGCCGAGTGTGGTCGCCCCTTCGTCGCCGCTTGCCAGGATGTTGATCTTGCTGGAGAGGATCATCAGGATGATGGTGCCTATGATGACTATCAGGAGCATGACAGGAATGTTCGCCCACGTGGCTGTGGAAAGGGTCCCGACCTGCCAGGTGTAAACTGCTGCCAGGTCATCCGGATCCGCTCTGAGCATAAGATATGTGGTTATGGCATTGAAGAAGTACATGACTGCAAGACCTGACAGAATCATGGTGACTGCGGCACTTCCTTTGATCTTGGATATGATGATGATGGCCGCCGCCGGTATCAATGAAAAGATGAAAGCGTTGACGACGAGTCCATAATGGCCTTGCAGGATGGTCAATCCGCTTATCATGGCGAATGTTGCACCCAGCGAAGCACCAGAGGAGATACCTGTGGTGTAAGGGTCTGCAAGAGGATTCTTCATGATTCCCTGCATGACAGCACCGGCCACAGCCAGTCCAGCACCTGTGAGTATGCCTTCGACGATTCTCGGCAGGCGGAGATTGATTACGACGTGATCCTTCGTAACATCGGTCACATTGCCCGTTATGTTGGCCCAGATGATCTCATACGATTCCCAGAAACCCAGGTTGTATGGCCCTATGGATATGGCAATCCCTATCACCATTATCATTAGGGCGAGGCAGATGATTATGAACAGTATCTTTCTGAACGTGTAGTTGCGATAGATATCTAACAGCTGTTCCTCGGAATCAACCGAGGACACGTTAGTGAGAGCGTTCATCTTGCCCGACATTATTCTTTTCTTTAATTTCCTGGTAAAGTTGGACAATGTACCCCGCCTGTGATCTGAAAAGAAGATGGTTCGGAGGTGCGCGGATGCGCACCCCCTGGGTTTGATCAGAGCTTATAGCCTGCGTCTATCAGGTCCTGAGAGGTGCAGAAGAAGAACGCGTCTTTGGTAACGTCGATCTTCATCATGGTGAACTTGTCATAGAATTCCTGGAGGTATTCATACACGTTCACGTCCTTGAAAGAATCTGGATAGAGCAGAGAAGCAATGACTATGGGGCCTAGGCACAGCGGGGTGCCGTTGGTGAGGTTGTAGCATATGGCTATGGCCTTTCCATCCTGGTAGTTCTTTAGCTTGTCGAGACCCACGGATTTCATGTAGTTGTAGAAGTCATCCATGAACGTCTTCTTATCGGAGCCTATGATGGTGGACTTCTTGGTGAATATCAGCAGATCGAGTCCTGGATCCTTTTCCAGACCGTACACGAATTCGGTGTTCTCAGGGTAGTAGTACAGGGTACTGTACTTCTCATAGAATCCGTCCGCGACATTCTCGGTTCTGGCGAACTCGGAGACCTCATAGCTACCAGAGTTCTCGCAGTGGATCTTGAACTTGGTTTCGCTGTCGAAGTATATGGAAAGGGACTTGGGGACATCGCTGTTCAGACCAGTGGTTCTCTCTTTGACTGTGTTCATGCACTTGTTGTAGAAGTCGAGGTAGTTGTAACCGCCGTCGGATCCCAGGATGTAGCCCAGGGTGACGACATGCCATACGATTACAGGTCCGCTTGCACCGTTGCAGAGACGGACCATGTCGTAGTTGGACGGCAGCTGCTTCTCCACTTCCTCGGAGATGTGGTAGGTGGCAGAACCGGAGATGATGGTGGTGGCACCGGTGGACATGAGGTCCTCGGCGGTGATCTCGGATTTCTGTCCGAGGTTCTTCATCTTCTCGATTCCTGGGAATTGAGAGGCTTTGTCTACGCAAGTGTATTCGTCTGTAGCGACAGCCTTGTCAAACGCACCCAGAAGGACGACTGCTTCCATGACCTGGTAGTATATGACGGTCATCTTATCGATAGGAACGGCGACTGACTTGACGTCGTACTTGTAGTTCTGGTAGTACAGACGGGTAGGGTCACCTTTGATGATGCCTTGCAGATAGGTGACATCCTTGTTGTTTATGACACCGTCCTGGTTGACATCAGCATAGAAGGTCTGTTCCTTCTCTCCCTTGATTATGGCCTTTAGGTAGGTCATGTCGTCGTTGTTGATGTACGCATCGCCGTTCACGTTACCGAATACACGTAGAAGAGTGTCGGCTGGAAGATCCAGTGTTTTGACGACGATTTCATTGGTAATGTCATCGCCTCCGTTGTTGTCGGAGCTGTTGTCATTACCGTTGAGGACGATGACTGCCCCCACAGCAGCGATGGCAACTATTGCCGCGACCGCGATAATCAGAAATTTGTTGTCCATAGTATCATTTGGATTATTACTCCAACTAATGGATCAGTACTGATTATATTTATAGATTTAGTATACAAATATATACTATATTCATAAATTATTCTAACCTAATTTATTTTAGACTGTCATTTATTACCACCAATAATTTCTAGATGGCTGTCGACAGAATATGTTTTGACTTAGCATTTCAGGAAAAAACTGTCCGGAGCTGAAGGGTCTGCTAACTACGAGGTTGCCGATTACTAACGGGTAACTTTGCAAGGTCTGTCAAGATTTAACTCTTTGAATTGAGGTGTTCTTTGAATTGGAGTACGTCGTCTCACCACGACACATACGGAAGCAGCTTGGTCCACAGCCTGCTTGCCTTCTGCAGTTTCCCGAAGGCCTTGACGGATTTGTCTGGATTTTCGCGGTTCACGAGATAGTACCTGGTCCATTTCAGGACCTTGTCAATAGCCTCGATCTGAGTGTATTCCTTCCCATCGAACTCTATGGAATAATAGGTCAGGTCCACGGCCTTGGACGCCCTTTTGCGGTACATCATGAGGCGGCTGTACAGCCATTCGGCGTAGGCGACGTCCATCTCACGGGTCTCCCTCTCGTCGAAGCCGTACTTCCTCCTCTGCCTGTCCCATCTCCTCAGGTCCTTCCTCTTATCATCAAGGGTCCAGTTCACACCGTACTGATAGGGCTCCAGTCCGAGGTCCTCGAGGAACTTGTTCCTCTGCTTGACGAGATAGGCGCGTCTCTTGGCCATGACGAATCAAACTCTGTTCGGGTATAACGAAGTAACGGTAAGGTACTCGGGGAAATTATGTAGCTCCAATCGTCCAGTTGTGACGATCATAACTACAAATGATTGTATTATTTGTGTAGTCGCGCGCACAAAGATTCATGATGTTTGAAAATAAGATATGATGCCGTGCAGGATACGGTTTAAACTCCTGTTTGATTTGGATTGATGGGGGCCCAGCCGTCTGTTTTCTTGCGATAACTAGTGTGAGGAAGCCGAGTTATACGCCCTGTGACGAGTCATGTGCTATATTCAAATATCATGAACCTCACTATAATTCATAGGAACTATGGTCGGCAATTATTCTGACGATGGCGATACCGCAACGGTTAAGAATCAACCTCCGCAAGCATTCTCCAGTATCTACCATGTACTCATTGAACAGTTGGGCAGATTTAGATTCGTCAGTCCTATCTCTTTTGAAGTTTCCAGAGAATCGGAGGGACTCGTTCTCGCAAACGACGAGGCCAACCTCTATGGCGCGGGCATGTCTGTGGAAGAAGCAATCATAGATCTTGAATCCGAGATTGAGTTCGCATGGCGCCATTATGTCGTTGTCGAAGATACATCCAAATTTCACAAATCTGCCATCAAGTATCGTCGCTGGCTTCTGGAAAATGTAGAGGTATTGCAGTGACGGTTCTGAAAGTGAGATTCATAAACTCAAATCTGGAAAAGAAAGGTTTTGTCAAAGCCGAAGAATCAGATCATATCTGGTATACATTACAAGTCAATGGCCTTGACACCTGTATAAAGACCAAAGTAAGTCACGGCGAGAGTGAGATTAGCGATCCACTCATATCAAAGATGTCTAAGCAGCTGCATATCAGCAAATCCGATTTTATCGATCTTATTTCATGTAAAATAGACAGCAGTCAATATCTGTCGATGGTCAGTGAGTATATCTAATGATATTCTGGTAAAGTAGAGTTTTTTCTAGTGATTCAGAAGATTTTACTACCAGGTGCCTCCACGGTATATGCTGTCGATCTAATAGCGGCAGTACCCTAGTCCGGTCGGTCAGGATAAGGGTGGCAAGGCGGTGAAAACTACCTTGTGAGCATCTCTGGACAAAAGACATCGGAGAACATGGCATGACCGGATGTTAAGGATAGTTTTATCTCAAATCTAACCTATTAACACCCATGTACTGTCAGAACTGCGGCAAGGAGATCTCTGGCAACGAATCGTTCTGCCCCTCGTGCGGAAAGAAGGTCGGGAACTCATCGGGTTACAGCTCTAATTACGATCAGGCGCCCAAGGAGCCCGCTACGCTGGTCCCGTTCCTCTTGGGAATGTTCCTAGGCGTGCTGGGAGTGGTCATAGCGGTCGTTGTCTACAACGGAAACGACGGGCCCTACACCAAGAATCCCACGACTCACGCTCTTCTGTGGAGCATCATAGGCATGTTTATTTGGGTCCCCATAAGTCTCATGATAATCCTGCCGTTCATCTTCGCGGCCATGTCAGCCGTGCTGATCATCTGAAACCATAAGGGGTCTCGGCCCCTTATTCGAATTGCGGACCTTTCTCTAAAAATCAAACCCCAGACCTGTGATTCCAGTTCAGGAGGAAATCGAACAGATCCATAGTGACGATGCCGTCATCATCCTGGAAGGTATGAAGGCCGTTCTTCGTCACAATAATCTTGGTGAAGGAATCGTCGATGTTCGCAAGGGGTCTCTTCTCCTGAGTCATTTTTTCCGATCCTTCCAGACAATTTGCGAACGTATGACTCTCTCGGATAATCCATGAGGTTGACCCCCTCTGTTTATAGATTATGTGTGGTCGATATTATTCAAAAAACTTTGGAAAATATCGACTAGATATTCTGAGCTCGATGTATTCGGTCGCACACAAAGAAAAAGAACGTGAAATCCAAGGACGAGACATTTCGATTCCTATCAGAAAGGACCGTTTCTCTGCATGAATGGACCTTTTCGTCCATTTTAAAATGCTGGCCTAGTTAGTAGACATTAGCATTGAGGAAACCCTCGGTTTAACGTTAAAATCGATGATTTAACAGAACTTTCTAAGAACCCTAGACACCGAAACCGAAAGTGGAAAAAGGATATCTGGGTAGGTGCTTTTTCTGTTGCACTTTCGGTGACCCCCTTCGTAGCTTCTTATACTAATCGTACGGTGTATATCATGGAGGCATCCCATGGACAGGACGATGAGGACTATGATCGTAAGGTTGTATCCCAACAGGGAGCAGGAGCGCCAGCTCAATGATTGTCTATATGTCTGCCATGACCTCTACAATATTTTGCTGGAGCATTGTATCGAGACGCATAAGGAAGGAGGGAAGCACCCCTCGGCATATGATCTGGAGAAACTCCTTCCGGAGATGAAGCAAAACAATCCGAAGCTGAAGACGGTGTACTCACAGGTGTTATGCGATGTCTGTTTCCGTCTGAGCAGGACCTTCGACGGGTTCTTCAGGCGTGTGAAGGAGGACCCGGAGCATGCCGGCTTCCCGAGGTTCAGATCATGGAAGAGGTACGATTCGTTCACCTATACTCAGAAAGGTTTCAAACTATCTTCTAATCACATCAGGCTGAGCCCGTGGAAGATGGATGTGAGGATCAGAGGATACCGCAAGATGGACGGTACTATGAAGACATGCACCATCATTAGGAAGGGTGCTGGACCCAACTACCACTGGGAGGCCGCTGTGACCTTCGAGATGGATGGCAAGGACAAAAGTGGGATGACCATCCAGACCTCTACAGAGCCCTCCAGGCCCATAGGCATAGACCTCGGTCTGAGGAACATCGTGGTGACCTCCGAGGGCACTACATACCCGAACAGGAAGAATTACATACAAGCGGAAAGGCAGGTATCGAAGATCCTCAGGAAGATGTCGAAATTCGAGAAAGGCTCGAAGGAGAGGGAGAGGTACCGCCAGAGGCTGTTCCATGCCTTCGAGAGGCTGAACAATGTTAACAGGGGATATATCCACGCGATAGTGAACAGCCTACTGGACAATTACGATATGATAATCATGGAGGATCTTCAGACCAAGGAGCTCGCCGATAGGAGCAGGTCCAAGGGGATGAGGAAGTCCTACAGGGATGCTGGTTGGAGCAAATTCATCTTCACACTGGGATACAAAGCGGCAGAGGCTGGTATCCAGGTGGTGAAGGTGGATCCGGCGTACACGTCTCAACAGTGTTCAAAATGCGGGATTATGGTGCCAAAGGACCTCTCGGTCCGCAGGCACCAATGCCCGCATTGCGGTCTGGATGTCGACCGCGATTAGAACGCTGCATGCAACATCCTCACCTTGGGCATGCAAGGTGTTCAGTCACTGAGCTGATGGATGGAGAGCAGGGAGACCTGCGATCACATAGAGGAAACCGAGGGTTTCCTCAAAGCCTAGACATTAGTTCTACCTTCTACCACTGTTTCTTATTATTCAATATGATTCAACTCCTCGGGGACACGTGCCGCAGCGTCAATCTAAGGCCGTTCCCGTAAAAATGTCCTTGAAGGACTAGGAGAATCTTATGAGATACTCAAAACTGATAATCGGGATCCTGGCGATCGTGGCCATCGCCTGGATCGGGATAGGCTTCGCCTTCCAATCCTCTTACGAGAGCGAGAACAACGGAATCGAAGGACGGTACGTGACCATAAACGCCGGCGGATCCGGATCCGCCGTCCTGGACTATATCCAGTACTACGACACGGTCATCGCCGATTCCACCACATTGTACTATCTGCCGATGACCAACGGCACCGACCTGATAAAACTGAATGACTCTCCTTACAGCGTGACGATCAGCGACGGGGATACGAACGGCACATACAATCTCGTCATCACATCGCAGCTGCCCACTCTGTTCACGCAATCCGTGAAGAACGCGAACGAGTGGTGCCAATTCGTGTTCAAGCTCACCAAGGGTGTCAATTCCTACTACGGCATCACCACATTGACAGAACTCGCAGCCGGAAGCCAATACAGCTTCTACGCCGCTGAGCAGGACGATGACGATTCGACCGCTCACGCAGATGAGGTGGCATCGATCACCGCCGGGGAATACACTTTGGACCTGTACCTTAAGACCTGTGAGGCGGCGGGTACCGTCGGCGGCATCACCGGCATACAGGTCGACAAGACCAACTTCGTCGACCAGTTCAACCTGGCGAACTTCAAGATCGTGTTCACCGCAGTGGGGACTCCATGAACTTCGGAATCCTGGTGTTAGCACTGCTCATTTCCCAGGCCGCTCTGGCGGAATTCACGTCGGAGGACAACTGCATCTCTTATGGATATTGCACGGTGGGATGCGATGCATATTCCGTGTCGATGGACGACGGCAACCTGTACTTCGGATACGATGCATCATGCGTCATGAGTTATGACGATTACCTCGGGGAGGATGGCAGCATCACCCTCTCCTTCTCGGGCGAGATACCCGACGGAACGCATCTCACGCTGTCCTGCAGGACCGATGGGAAGCAATCACTTGCAGAGGGATCGTTCCACGGCGGATCCTGCGATATCGTCATCGAGGATGTGAGGAACGGAGCGGACATCGAGATATCCGGGACCGCGAGTTCTACCGAACCCGCGAGCCTAATTCTGGCGATTATCGCGTCCGGATCGGATGGGTACAGATCATTTCTGACGATCTGCTGATTGGGGAATCAAACGATTTCGGGGCCTTTCGGCCCTTTTTCATCGAAAAACATGGCTGAAAAAGTCAAATTTTTCTGAACCAATACATAGATTGATATACCGGACACCTGCGTGGGCGCATCAGCGACCTGTATCGGATGCCAAGCGAGCCATGTTGCCGAAGGTGAACGATATATGGGATCCCAAAGAAGAGACCTTGTAATAGTACAGGGAAGGAACTGCAATCAGAACGAATACGATTTGAGCATCTTATTGGACCTGCTGGGCTTTTTGGAAAGGTCGAAGATGCTCCAGGTATTGGTGGACCTCTACAGGTCCCCGAAGAAGATGATGGAGATCATCGACAACAAACCGTATTTCCGGAACAAGGCGGTCCTGGAGAAGTTGGACGAGCTCGAGAAAGAGGGATTCGTGAGATTCACGCCCTGCGGAAGAGGGAAGATAGTGTCCCTGACCGAAGACGGTGAGAAGCTGGCCGCCCTGGCCGCCGAGATGTTCTCCGAACTGAAGAAGAAGATGAGGTTCAAGGACCATAATTGAATCCTTCTGAGGAAAAGACCGAGGCGGTTCAAGTTCCTCATTTGATAATACCGGATTTCAATGAGACGGTTATCTGCTCGAACATCTCGGGGCACCAGATGCGGACGGAGTTGTACTCTTCCGATCCGATGAAGTTGCTCACATCCTCGATGGCCGATCTGTAATCGATCTCCTTGAATCTCCTGTTCAGCAGTTCCATGACATCGGCGTGCGACAGATCACCCTCCATATCGGGAATCGTCCTCCTCATCTTGGAATTGAGGAAGGCAAGGTTGTACGGTACGCCGTTGTTGAGGTAGAAGATGTAATCGTACAGGTCCCTTCCCTTGAATCTGTTGGCCCACGGTCTGCACAGGATGGCGTGGATCTTCCCGGCGAACATGGTGGGCATGTCGCAGGAGGTCAGCATGTATCCGAACGGCTGTGTCTTGAATCTCTTCTCATACTGAGCGCCTTCCGCGGGATCGGTGTCCACCTCCATTTTTATCTTCGAGAGTTGGGTGGGATAGATCTTATCGGAACGGTCTTCGTCGCTGTAGAATTTCAGGTAGAGCTCCTTCGTGTTGGCCTTCACCAGGCCTTCCCTGATGCTTCCTTGATGCTTCTTTTCAACTGCTTCGACCTTGAAGTCGATGCCGAATGTCGTAAGGGTATCCTCCAGGCTTTCTGTGTACGGAGCAAAGGAGAACCCTTCATCAGGTTCCCTGAGGATGAAATCCAGGACCTCCGAGAATCTGTTCAGCCCATGGAATATCCTCAGATCGGTACCGCCCATGAAAGCGGCCCTGTCAAAGAAATCGGTCTGTGAGAGTCCGTAAAGCGTCATTTCCTGAATGACCTCTCTGACAGCATTTTCCCTCGCTTTGGGGTTCGAGACGTCATAGTTCTTCAGTAGGTAGTCCAAGCGGCCCGTCACTGTTCACACCTTCTTTTCATGTATTTTGACAGGAGGGACACGTTGCGGCTCCTGTAGTGTTCCGAGATGTCCGCGATCTTTCCCGCATCCATCTCATCCAGGCCATCCTCGTAGATCCTGAGATCATCAAGAAGTGTCATCTCCATGTCCTTCATCGACCCTATCTTAGGAAGCTTGTACACCTTGTCGCAGAGAGCTTTCTCCGGAGACGCCATCCAGTAGGTGTACTCGCCGGCGTTGAACATCTCGATCCCCCTTATGAAGACCGAGGAGGGGACATCCTGGTAGGTGTACCTGCCGAACGGGGTGATGTAGCATTTCGATCTCCTCTTCTTGCAGGTCGCCGAAGTGTATGCTTCGACCCTCTCAGGGATGAGTCCGTAATAGGAAAGCGCATAGTCGAATGAAAGGTACGATGGGCTGTATATGATGTCCGCCAGTAGCCTCCCGTCAAGGTTGGGGTCGGTTTCATAGAGTCCCCTGATTATTGGGATGTATTTTCCGTCCTTGACGAGTCTGTTTAGTTTCATCTTGGGATTTGAATACTCTTTGCTGAGTTGCTCCAAGATCATCGGGGTGGCCATTATCATACAGTTTTCTCCAATAAGTATCGAAATATAATACTTTCTGGAGAAATAACAGACTATCCCTATCTTATTGCTGGTCATTTCCTTAGTGAGTGTTCAATGTTCGTTTCCTATCATCAATGTTGCATTTAGTCCATTTTTATGAAACAATTAAATCGCCTCACCAGGATTCCATCCGTATAATCCGTGCGATCCCTGAAGGAGGGGAGGCATTTGGCCATACAGAGCAAGTACGTAATCATCATCGCCATCGCCGCCGTTGCTATTCTTGCGGCGGTAGTCTTCGCAATGCAACAGGACAGCCACGACCCCAAGGATGACCTTCCCGAGTTCAAGATCACGGGCAGCACAGACCTGGATGGGAACATCTTCGTATCCTTTGTCTACACCAAGAACATTATAATGTTCGACGGTAAGGGCGATATCGTTTGGTACAAGCACGAGGACCTGCCCGACGGGGTCCACGCAGGCTATTGGGATTTCAAGAAGCATGTGATAGACGGCAAGGTCTACTACAGCTACCACGACCAGAACATCAATGCCGACCACTACGGCCTTCCGGGATACGCCCCGGGAGAGAGGGTCATTTTGGATTCCGATTTCAAGGAGGTCAAGCGCATAACCTTTGAGAAGTCCGACATAGTCGACAAGGGGCACTTCCTAGACGGTCACGACTTTCTTCTGATCGACCTAGACCACTACATCATGTCGGGTTACATCAAGGATATTGTAACCAATGTGCCAGGCTATGAGGAATCATCCGTCGTGTACTCCTATCTGCAGGAGGTCGACCACGGGAAGGTCGTATGGGATTGGAGGAGCGTCGACTACCCCGAGCTGTACTCTCTGACGGTCACCGACGCCGTGGATACCGCTAACGATTTCGGCAATGAGAAGACCGATGCCCCCGATTACGTCCATTTCAACGCCATGCGTCTGAACGACGACGGCGACCTCGTATGCTCCTTCCGCCATCTCAACACGATCATGTGCCTGGATCGCACCAAGGACACCGACCAGATCAAATGGAAGCTCTCAGGAAACGGGGACGAGTTCGGTCTGACCGATGACCAGAGGACCTCCAGCCAGCATTACGTCACCGTGGACGGCGACACCATCAGGGCGTTCGACAACCACAACATCACAGAGAGGACACGCATAGTCGAGTACAAGGTGGACATGGACTCCCAAGAGCTGAAGGCATTCAAGGAGAGGGTCGTACCGGGTAAGTTCTCATCCGCATGCGGAGCGCAGCAGCAGATCAAGGACGAGCTGTTCATGATCGGATGGGGATGCACCGAGAATGATGCGATATGCTTCTCAGTGTATGACTTCGCCTCCGGCAAGGAACTGATGTCCATGGAGCTGGCGCAGCCCCAGAACTTCACCTATCGCTGCGTGTATTACGAATGATCCGGCCGGTCCCCCGCCCTCCTGTACCTGGTGGCGGGGCCCGACCCAACCTTTTCAATCTTCCCTTCCTCCAACAGTCTCCTAAGGACGTTGGCGACCATGGCCTCGCTTATGTCCGGGAGATTCTCGCACAGTTCCCTCTTGGAGATTGGCAGGAGCGAGTTCATAACCGCGTATTCTATCCTGGAGGTCTTGTTCGTCTTCGCTCCCACTGCGGTAGCGAAGCGCCTGTCCAGTTCCTTGTAGCATAGCAACAGTATGCCTAGGAAGTTCCTTATGAACGGCATATAGTCGTTCTTGCCCTCTAACCAGTCCTTGGATGATCTTGAAAGAGAGCGATAGTATTCCGGACGATTTCTGTAGGTCATGTTTTCGAATGAGACGTATTTTCCGACATCGTACCCCTCCTTGTAGAGCAGCAGAAGGGACAGGAGCCTGGATGTCCTCCCGTTGCCGTCCAGGAACGGATGGATAGAAAGGAAGTCCTGTATGAAGCAGGGAATGAGGAGCAGTCTGTTTATCTCCGAATCCTGAATCGCAAGCCTGTAGGCCAGAATGAGCTGCTCCATTGCCTCTGGAGTATCCTCTGCCGACACCGGACGGAACACTACATTGATGGATCCATCTTCGTTCCTGCTACCGATGATGTTGTCAACGGTCTTCCATTCTCCTCCGCCTTCTTTGGTGTAAGAGAGGGTGATTCTGTGCAGCAAGCGTATGGTTGGCAGGTCGATATCAAGTGATCTGTATTCCCTGTGAACAAGATCTAATGCATCACGGTACCCTGCTATCTCATTCTCACTGTGGCCTTTAGGTTTAACCTTTTTCATGCAGATGTCCTTCAGGCGGTCGTCGGATGTGAATATACCTTCAATTGCATTGGAACCGAAGACAGATTGGATTCTCGCAGCCGATTCCATGTTCGAATATGTGGTAGGGAACTGCACTATGCGATTACTGTCCCTCTCTTTCAAGGACTCTATCATCGATACGGTGTTGAGCAGATCCATGTTCACAGTGAGTCCTTTCAGGAACGAATAATCGAATGTCCTCATAACATATAACAGCGGGTATTATCTATATAATTTTATAGATTTTATATACATAATCAATATAATTATATGTAAAAATTATAGAGATATTATGCAATAATTAGAATATATGCCTTCTGAACCGAAAAGAAGAATTCATCCCGATCGTTCACTTGAAGTTCCTAATAGTCGGACCATACAAATATCGGATTACACATCCAATACTCATGAAGAAGAGCACATTGATGGCATCTGCATTCGTGGTGAGTGCATTGGTGCTGCTATCTTTCGCATTGATCTCATCCGCCGACGCGGATGACAACGATGCCCATATGGACGTCGGTACGGAGGTGAAGGTCTGTACAGGTACCGGACACACCACCCATGGTCCGAGTCAGGACGTGAGCAAATACGGCGAGAACACCAAGGTCACAATCACCCTGACCGTTCTCACGAAGCCCTCCGGACCCAATCTCGGATGGGATACCACCGGAACTCTCAAGATTACCGATATCGAGTTCAGCGAGTCCTCAGACCTCGCCTATTTCCCTTCGTACATCCTGGACAAGGATGGGAACGACATCACCATCTACAAGGTGACATCCATCGACGACAGCGTTAGGGACAAGATCAATGAGAGGACCATTTCCGTCGTTCTCCCGCAGGCCCTGAAGGACACATCCTTCGGCAAATCCGTCACCAAGGTGACCGAGGGAATGTACACCGATACCAACGGAACCCAAGTGCGCTATGCGATCGACGAGACCGCTCCCCTCTACTACAACGGATACGCATGCTACATGGCATACGCTTACGCCACCGAATCCCCTGACATGAGGATGTGCGAGATTGGGCATGTGATTAGCACCGTCCCAGAGGGAGCATCATACGAGACCAAGATGGTCCAGTGGAGCAAGAACGACCTCGTGTCATGCGATAGTTGGGTTTGCGGTTCGTACCCGGACATGCTCGCCACGGTCCTCACCTGCGAAGTCGAATTCTCGGGCAAGAACGTCAGCTATTCCGAGGATAAGCTCACATGCGCCGCAGGCTCCGTCATCAACACGGATGGGATGAAGATCACCATCAACGGAGTCACCGTAACGGCGGAACCCAAGAAGGACACCATGGTCTTCGAGGGATGGAACGTAGAGGACGGTCAGAAGATCACGGCAGACATTGAGATCGAGGCCGTCTTCTCCGGAGATGCTGGTTCGGACAACTACGTCTACTGGTTCACGGCAGCGATCATCCTCGTTATCGTCCTTATCGTGTTGGCGGTCGCCCACGTGAAAGCACACAAGAAGGATTGAAACCATAGATCCCGGGGATCATCCCCCGCAAGGGGGAATCCCACTCGATTCATATGAGTTAAACTAATAGTCCGTTAAGTTGTAAAATTTTACAAAATAACGGACGTTAAATTGTAATAATTTGCATAAAAAATTCCGTTAAATCCCGTGTCTGACACTTACGTGACCTTTGACCTAGCATTTGCTGGATCCATGTCGACCGACCCATCGAAATCACGTTCTCAGTTAGCTCTCCGAAGCCATCGGAACGAGTCTAGGGACGTCTGACCCGGTTCTTTCGGGACCGGAATCGACGTCCGTTCTCCGAAAATTGCCCTCAATATCGGTCCGAAGTTGCTCCACACGCGTCTTTTCTCACCGTTCCTCTTCACGAAAACGGTAACTGAGAATGAGATGTACAATGAAAGGGCAGTGCGGAGAAGCTGTTCTCATCGAGAACAGCTATCCCACTGACAGTCACCAGCGGGATAGCTGCCGTCATCAAATGGTTTCAGAATAGTTGAAAATTGCGTAACGGCGTGAACCATTCTCTGAGGTTGTACTTCAGATCGAAGATCATTACTTCCAGGTACTTGCGTGCCGTGTCTATGAAGCCCGTCGCTAAATCATCTACCGGCTCTTGATCTTCACCGGCTGTCACCGCTTTAGCGACACTGTCGTCAATCTCAAAGATATGCCCGCCAATCTGGCCCCCTATCAACTGCTTGCCGTCAAGATCATACCATGCTCTGATATCGAACGATTTGCTGAACAGGGTGTCCACAATGGCGATGCCCTGTGGCATATACAGACTTTTCAGGGGGACGCCCTGGAAGGCCATACTGTAGACTATCTCGACGGATTCTCCTAGTACTATGGTCTCAAGGCTTGTACAATCGCGGAATGCAGCAGGCCCTATGGACTTGACTGCTCCCCCTACGACCACATCGTATAGTTTCTCGCACTCCCTGAACGCGTTCATCTCGATGGTCTCCACGGACTCACCTATCACGACCGATTCGATGTTTGATCCTCTAAACATTCCTGCCGGGACGTTCGTTATGCCATCGCCGATCACGACCTTCTTGATGTCGTAAACTCCAGCGGATTTCCAGATATTCTTAGTGAATAATATCCTGCCATCCTCATCATTGGGGTTCTTGGAAAGGGTAAGAGAGCCATCTTGGATCTTCCAGTCTATGTTCATTATGGTCCCCGAGGTCGGATAATCGAACTCGACAGGGACCATTTTATCCGCGTAATCGCTCCATCCGGGCGCGGCCTTATAGGCTTCCAAAGAACTTGCAGGAACATTTATCTGAGTAAGGTAGTAGTTATAGGAGAACACATCTTTTCCTATTTTCGGCGGGATCTTAGGCATCACCGTGACACTTTTCAGTTCATTGGCAAAAAAAACCCTGTCACCGATCTCGGTGACATTCATCGGAATAGTAATATCCTCAATTATACTGTACTAAAATGTCCTATCACCGATCGTGGTTAGAGTGTTCGGGAGAGAGACATCCCTCAAGCCCATTCCTTCAGAATTATGATTGTTACAGCCGGTCCAACTGAATGAATCGCTTGATAAAGATGTCACACCCTCTTTGACATAGACCCTTATCAGATCTGCGCTCCCGGGGTATTTAGAATCATACTCTAATCCCCACCAAAAATTATCGGAGTGTGCCATGACTCCCATTTCATACCCTGGAGCAGGATTCTTCGACGGATAGACATCGATTGTTCCGTTATTGTACACCCAATCTACGCCGCCCAATTGACCCGAGAGATGCAAATCGGCATCCAAGTCCTGATTGTCATCATAGATCACCACTGCGGATACCATCACTACACCAACTATGAACAGCGATGCGATGGCAATTTTATCTCTATTATGATTCATGATATCACTCTTACCACATTGACGGACACATTCAGGCCGTCCTAGAGTCTCTGCCGAAGCCGAACTCCTAATGTATATTAAATAAGCAAAGACCTAAGAATAAAAAGTTTGCTAGCAGTTTATCAGAATCTGTAGTAAACCTCGATTGTGCTGTGTTCTAATAATTAATTCAATTCTCTGGCATCTGTAAGTTATATCCGGATAGCCCCCGTTCGAACAGACAGAGGTATCGCATCAGAGAACGATTTCCAAAATGGTAACCCCATAGCTTTGCGGAGACCGGCTCTCTTGATCCAAACCATTGGAATCGTACTCAGCCCCCTATCGAATCTCGCACCCAGCGAAGATGGAGAAAATGTTCATAACAGTCGAGGTCAGGCACCGCAGCCGTTCAGTCATACCATATACCAATCGAGAGCTTGAGTATCAGGAAGAGGGGCTCCTCTCCTTGTCCCTTAACCCCATCCCTACAACGAATGCAAGCAGCGCGATGATTATCGCGACGAAGAATGCATGCTTGAAACCGGGTATGAGATCGACCGCGGGAACGGTCACGATGAACGCCATGAATACCGCGTTGAGGATCGCGACACCCGCGGAGCTTCCCGCCTGTCTGAACGTGTTCGTGATTCCTGACAGCTGTCCGTTCTGACCCTCTGTGATATACTCGAAAGAGAGGTTCGTGCAGGCCACCATCGCCATACCTATTCCCGCTCCCATCACGAACAGCGAGATGAGGATCCATGCGATGCCTGTGCTGTCGTTGTAAAGCATCATCATGTAGAATCCGACGGCGCATACCAATGCACCCGCGACGATGAATCTCTTGTTCTTTCCCGTACGGTCCGCGAGCTTCCCGACTATTGGTCCCATGACCATCATTCCGACGGAATTCGCGATGAGGATGAAACCGTATTCCATGGTCTCGTAGCCCTGCACGAATTGCAGATAATAGGGCAGCAGGAGATAGCTTCCCGCCATCGCTATGAACAGCAGCATCGTGACCGTCACGCTCCTCAGGATCATCGGGTTCCTTATGAGGTCCAGATTGACGAGCGGATCCTTCGTCCTCTGCTCCCACCAGAATACCAATCCCGCCGCGATCATCATGACGAAGATGAGTGCGATTCCGAGCTCTGAGGTCCATCCGATATCGGGTCCCTTGTTGAGGTAGTAGATGAGCGTGAAGAGCATCACGAACAGCAGTGCGACACCGACATAATCCAACTTGCTTCCTGCGTTCTCCAGATTCTCCTTGACATGCATGTACCTGAAGCAAAGGAACAGGCAGAGCAGTCCTATCGGGACGTTGATGAAGAAGATGTAAGACCAGTGGAATGTCGTTAAGATTCCTCCTATCGCAGGACCGAAAGCGGTACCTGCGGAAGCGGCCAATGTGACCGCTCCGATGGACGATCCCCTGATCTCTTTCGGAAGGTATGACGATACCATCGCAAGCGACATAGCGGTGACCATTCCGGCACCCAATCCCTGCACGGCACGGAGAAGGATGATCGCGTTCAATCCCAATCCCGGGAAGAACCCGCAGAGGCCTATCATGAGCGACGATGCGGCAAACACTCCGATACCGGTCATGAAGACCTTCTTGTATCCCTTGTTGGAACCGAGTTTCGACCATAACAGGATGAAGCAGCACAGCATCAGTGTGTAGATCAGCAGGACCCATGAGATGTTCGATGTGTCGTGTCCCGCTTCCAACAGTTCCTCTGCCATAGTAGGCAGCGCCACGGAAACGATGGTGGCGTCAAGAGCTGTCATGAACGTCCCCAGGACGAGTGCGAAAAGGATGATCTTCGTGTTCGGCTGACCTTCCGTCATGAACGGGAAAACATTATAGCACGATATAAAACAAGATAATGTACAATTGTTCAGGTATCAATCATAATCTCGTCAGTGCATAGTGCTTCCATTCATAATTCGACATTTCGGAGTCTGCTTCATGGAGTTTGTTCTTCCACATATCGACCTTTTCCATACAGCCCTTATTCTCGTATATGCCGATCAGTCTGCACATGGCTCTCATATCCCCTCTTTCTGCTGCTTCAGTATAGTATCCAATAGCGATAGCGAGATTATCTTCATTATCACATTTGGCGAATATGTCTCCCAGCGCCAGCAGTGAAGGGACGTAACCTTCTCTACCGCTTCTCTTCAGGCGGTTCTATCCGAATTCTTGATCAAAGGAATCTGCCGGATGATAGTATTGGATGATGCCCATCAGATACTGTCCTTCCAGAGGGTTCCATCCGTCTAATGATTTCTTGATCAGATCCATCCCTACGATACGTTTCCCTGAAAGGACATACTCCAAGGCCAGGTATCTGAAGGCGCATACGTCGAGTTTCGATGCTTCCCAATACAACAATCTTGCCTTGGACAGGTCATAGTAATGATAGAATTCTGATGAGCAGATCTCCGCTAGCTTTACCATTGATTGGAAGCACCCTCTTTTCGATTCCGACTCCAGTTTTTCAACCGTGTCGTCGATGCTTTCGCCATCATCCGACCAAAATACTCTCTCGAGGGCATCTTCAGCAAATCTGCAACCGTTCAGGGCGGACTCTGCATACCAATATACCATCTTTGTGCATGAGATGCGGTTCTCTTCATAGTATGCACCCATACGATATTGATAGTAGGCATCGCCAGACACTGCCTTCTTATGCATTTCGATGATAACGGGATCTGTATCGCTGCCCAACAGTTCGCTATCGAAGCCGATGAGTTCTTCGAAATAGGAGATGCTTCTGCGGAACTCGACCTCCGTTATCTTTGCCTCCGGCTGAGGTTTCTTTTTCAGAATGATGGGGTGGTCGGGGATCCTTCTTTTAGGAATCCCTAGGTCCACACGTCTGCGGTGTCTTGCTTTTTGCTTTTTCCTAACATTCTGCGGCGATATCTGAGCCTGTTTCTCTCTGCGCGATTCTTTTTTCGGAATTCCGTTGTGTTTGCGATATTCATTGTTATGGACTCTGATCACGATGGAGTCGAACTCCCATCCTAGCACTTCCGCACATCTGGAGGCGGATTGGATGCTGTGATGATTATGTCCGCAATCCTTCTACAAGGATCTATTGTAGGCACGGTAATTCCATCTGCGATCCATAGTATCGTTCCAAGAGTTCTACGTATGTGCCAGCATTACTATTATCAATTTGATGCATAGTCTAATATACTGCATACGCTATACTTAAGTATAGTGTAAAAAGGACCATGGATGAAGAGAAGATCGCCATCGGAATACATAGGATCGAGAATAAGGGGCTCTATTACACGATGTCAATGGTTCAGGGAAGATACAGGGTACCTATCCTATACTGCCTGTCGCTGAACGGACCTATGAGATACAACGAGCTGAAAAGGATGATCGATCCCGTGACATTTAGGTCACTAGCATTGACTCTAAAATCATTGGAGGATGATGGTTTGATCATTCGGAAAGATTACAATCAAAAGCCCCCGAGGGTTGAATACTATCTATCGGAAAAGGGCGAATCCATGGTTCCGTTGCTGAACAATTTCGTCGAATGGGGCGAGGACAACATAGGCTGACCCTAAACTCTCTGTATCGTTTGACACTAAGTCAAATGGGAGAGAATAACCAATGGTAGAATCAGTACCGGGCCTGGTCAAGATGACTGCGCCTGCCCTCAAGCATTACCTCACCAGTAGATATGAGGAGTTTGCGCTGTCGGAAAAGGCCGAGAAAGAATTATTCGACAAGATAGAAGCGATCGTCAAAGAACTGCCCGAATGTGATAGTTACGATCATCTGAGGGCTATGTGGATAAAGGTCCCCAGAGGGACCATCGAAGATTTCGATGATTACGAGTATTACGAGGAAGAGGGGATTCCCTATGAGGAATTTGAAGAGATATGGGAATCGAATTACCCTGATGAATACAACTGGTATGTTGTTAGATGTGCGGATGCCGGGCAGTATGGCAGATGGATAAGCATCGATCAGACTGCCTTCACTCCGGATAGAGACGATGATTATCCGCATGCCTGGTGCCATAAACCTTTGCTGGAGTGGCTAGTTACCGCGGTAAGGCAGCGTGTGGATGAGATAAAGGCAGGAACTTATGAGAGGGACGTATTGGAGAATCTCCCCCTGAAGTATCGTAGAGGGATCATGAGAAGAACGGATCTGTGGGAAAGTGGATACATCACCAAGGAAAGGGATATGGACGGACTGACCGCTGAGCAGATCTCCAAGTTCGAGGAGATGGTCAATGCGGGAATCGAGGATGTTCCTGTAGAGAGGATCCCTGAGATGACCGTGAATGAATACCTTGAGATGTGCAAGTTTTGCTATCGTGCCCGCGGGGATGGAAGCGGGGAATCCGATTTGTTCAGACAGCGGCATCATTTTGAGTGCTGGGCCTTGAACCCTTTAGAGGAAAAGGATCATGATGACCCGGATGCATACTACAAATGGCTTACCGGCAACTGTGACGGACATGCTTGGGAGATACGCGGAGGACACAGTTTTTCCAGAATGTCGCTGCATACCTGCTTTGACGGGGGAGGGTACTATTACATCCTTAACGGAAGCTGGGATCGCGGAGATTTCGTTCGCATAGCGATAGCACTGTACGAGGAAGGGGTGCCGGTATGTGTCGATGAGGCCAAGAAAGTGCTGAGGATGCTGAAGGGCGAAGATTGGGTAGGTGTCACGACATTCAAAGAGTGGCCCGCCTATTGCAACGGGAATTATTCTGATTATGATGTTCTCGATTGCATCGGGTACAGCGAAGAGTTGATCGATGCAGCGGGTGAGAAGATCGAGTGGTTCCCTGTTAAGACATTCTATCCTCTGAAGAATGCGAGGAACGAATGATCAGAGAACCCGTCTCAGTTTCCTGAACTGCCAAACGGCCAGTATGTTCATCAGCACGCCGCTGATCGAGTACACAGTAACCATGATGTAGATGATGCCGTCGAATGGATCGACACCGAGAAGACCGTATGCGCTCAGGGCGTAGAGCACCATCCTCACAGATCCCCAGAACAGGTCGAAGTACATCGGGACCTTGGCCTTCTTCATCGCCTGCAGCAATGCTGCACCTACACCTCTCAATGCAAGGAACGGCAGCATTATCGCTGACAGTCCTAGGCACCATACGAGCTTCGGCATCAGCTCCTTCATGCTGGGCTCGTAGGCCATGATGGACATCAGCGGTTCTGCGAACACCATGATGAATATCATCGCAGCAATCGAGAATGCCGCTGTCAGCTTGAAGCAGTACTTGTACGCTGTCCACATCTTCTCCGTATCGTTCTGGCCGTAGGCCGCCGAACCAACAGGTATGAGACTGTTCTCGAACGCCCTCCCGGGAAGGTTGAACAGTGTGATGAACCTCCACGGATAGTTGTACAGCAACACGGCTGCTGTACCTCCGGCAACCACGAAGAATATCCTTTGGATGAAGGTCATCGCACTTGCGATGAGTTCGTTCACGGTCCTCGGACCACCGACCGCCATCAGCTCCATCATTATGGGGCGGTCGATCCTGAAGTTGGTGCGGGTGATACGCAGAACGGTCTTCCCTCTGAGATACCATGACAATCCGATGATGAGGGAGATCAGGGATGCAAGTCCCGTTGCCAGTCCTGCACCCATTATCCCCAGGTTGAAGGTGTAGATCAGTATGGGGTCCAGGATCATGTTGAACGCTGCTGCAGAGATCTGAATGATGGTGGACTTCCTGGCCGCACCCTCTCCCCTGAGAGTTCCTCCCAGGATGAGCAGGCAGATCATCGGAGTGGACATCAGGATAAGCGGTAGCATGTAATCCCAACATTCCTTCCTGATGCTGTCGACGCCGAGCAGGTCCATGGCGGGATCGAGTCCGAAGAAGAGGATCACGGATGCCAAGATCGACATCAAAACCCCCAGGTTGAGCGCGTTCGCGGCGAGTTTCTCGGCCATGCCGTTATCGCCCTTCCCGACACGGAATGCGACTGTCGTCGTAGCTCCCACGGATATACCTATCCCTGCACTCATCAGCAGGACGTAGAAGGGAACGACGGTCGAGATGGCGGAAGCAGATTGGGTTCCAAGACCGGATATCCAAAACGTATCGATGAATTGATTCGCCTCTATGATGGCGAACGCTATCAGGAAGGGAAGGAACATGCTGCGGACTGCCTTCTTCGGCTCCCCCAGCAGGGTCTCGAGTTCGTGGCGGTCAGATCTCAGAAGCTGTACCGTACCGATCACCCTCCATATCCTCAGTGTTCGAACCACTTGGCGTATTCCTTCTTTTCCATGCAGTCAAGCATCTGCAGTCTTAACCTGGTGAGGTCCTCTTGGTATCTCTCGTATTTCTTTTTCTGAGATACCTTCAGGAGTCCTTCGGAAATCCCGTTGCAGATCTCGATCGCCTCTTCGTCCAGATCGGCGGCGAACATGATCTTCACGAAATCGTATCTGTTCTTGAGGTTAGGTCCTGCGCTAGGAACGAGGTCGTCATCATCCTCGTCATCGTAGTAGGCGCTCTCGATATCGAACCTCGTGTTCTCGATCGCACGCTCCACCTCGTACTCATAATCGGAGCTGCGCTTCGCTATCTCCGCGAACACGTTGCGCATGCACTCCTTGAACTCCTCGTCCGTGAGGCGGCTGCTCATGTCCTTTATCAGGCCGGCGACGAACATGTCGGCCATGTCCCTGTTGATGAACTCGAACAGCTTTGCCTTGTCCATGCTGGAGGGATGTTGTTCCGATAAGTAATCCTTTCGGGTTTTTCGATATAAAAGTTCTAACTTCTATAAATTAAATGTAAAAGTTATAACTTCTATATGCTAAACTATATCTATAAACGACCCCATGCACAACCGATGGCCAGACTTATCGGGAGAGGGGCGGAGATCAGGGAGCTGAACAGGGCGTTCAACGATCCCGAGACCAAGACCGTTATGGTTTGGGGCAGACGTCGCGTAGGTAAGACCGCTTTGGTCCGCGAGTTCTGCAGGGATAAGGCGCACGTCATTTTGACGGCGGTGGAAGGCTCGTTGGAAGGGTCATTGAGGTCATTCGACCGGTCATTGGACGCCTTCACAGGGACCGAGGGGAGCGGTTCGAAGAGCCTTTCCGATGTGTTCGAACGCATCATGAACATCTTCGCCGGAGGAGATCGTCTGGTCATCATTCTCGACGATTACCCCCTACTTTGCGTTGCAGATAAGGCATCCGATGAGTACCTTCGGAAGTTCATCGACACCGGGTTAAAGGGGATGAAGGCGCTATTGGTCGTTTGCGGTTCCTCAGGTAAAACCATGAGGAGCATCCTCGAGAACAAGGCGTCGCCGTTGTACGGTAGCTTCCAGGTTAAGCTTTCCGTTGAGCCTCTCCGTTACAGGGAATGCAGGGCTTTTCATCCTTATCTCTCAGAGCAGAATCTCCTGAGAGTTTACTCAATAGCAGGTGGGATGCCGTACTACCATTTGATGATGTGGGGGAACGACATCGAGGACTGCATCAAGAATTCCCTGATGGGGTCGGGCACACCACTCTTCGAAGAGGTCAGGCGCATGATCTCCGTGGATATGCAGCCCGTCGACACCAACATGAGGATACTGAGGGCGATATCTGAAGGTCATTCGACCGGTAGGGAGATCGCAGATTATACCGGACAGACCACGACCGCATGCTATCAGAATCTGAGCAACCTCGAGGCGCTCGGTATCGTATCCCAATTGAATCCGATGTGCGGCGCGAACAAGAAGGAGAAGATCTACCGCATATCGAGCGGACTGGTCCGTGTCTATAATGATATTATTATTCCTAATATGACGGCGGTCACCGAACCCGACAGGGACGTAGGATACAAGGCGATGCTGCACCCTCTCATAGACTTCTACGGATCCGCTTTCGAGACAATGTGCAGGCAGTATGTCGCCGATAATTACAGATGTACGGAGATGGGCTCCTGGTGGGAGAAGAAACCGGAGAAGGATCCTATCGTCGATATCGTGGCGCACTGCAGGGACGGGGGCAACGAGTTCCATCTGGTATGCGAATGCAGGTTCGGCAACGAGGAGACCGGGATGAAGGAGCTGGACAGGCTGGTGGAAGCATCGGATAGGATGGAAGGGTGCTACAACAGGAGGTATTGTCTTTTCTCGCGTGCAGGGTTCACCGAGGAACTGAGGATGTATGCAGAGAATAACGGAATCGACCTGGTGGATCTTCGCAGGATGTACAGTATCGGATGATCTCTCGACCTTTTTCATTCCAAAATGGGCCTCTGGTTTTCATTCTCCAGTTTTATCCTCAAATCGCGGAGAGGGTCCTTGAAAGAGTATGTCATCCCCTTTGTATTGCCGTTCTTCTCGATTAGATCCATTTCGACCAGATTATCCATAATCTTCCGAAGTGTCTGACTGCCCAGACCGGGGATCCATGTGG
This sequence comes from Thermoplasmata archaeon, assembly GCA_015063285.1. Classification (NCBI taxonomy): domain Archaea; kingdom Methanobacteriati; phylum Thermoplasmatota; class Thermoplasmata; species Thermoplasmata archaeon. Next base: position 130,299 of record SUST01000001.1, on the reverse strand, counting down.
TCGCCTCGTTAAAGGTAAACGTACCCTTCACTTTGGCGGTCTTCACGATGGTACGGGCATTCTCATTCAGATCCGAAATGCGGTCTTTGGCAGCGAATACAGTGACGGCCTCCTTGTAGGCTTTTTCCAGCGATTCTGCGACATACATGACCAGTTGAGAGTATATCCCGGTTGAGTCAGTGTAGGCCAGCAGATCATAGTATGTGGCGGAGTCTGACAGCATCTCCTTTTCGAATTTGCATAGTTTGCAGTTCTTCAGACCCAATTCCTGCAACAGTATCTGGAAAAGGGTGCGCCCTGTTCTTCCGTTGCCGTCTCTGAACGGATGTATGCTCTCGAATTCGTGGAAGAACAACGTGGCGGTGACTATCTCGTCGAAAGGCGAATTGTTCAGCCAATCTATCAAGTAGTCAAGTTCCTCTTCGATGTTCTTGGGCGGACAGGTGATGAAGAATTCGGTTCCGTCTGAACCGATGACACTGACCTCTTCGTCTCTAATTATTCCCGGGACGACGTCCTTGTTCACGCCCTTCATTAGGATGGAATGCGTGCTTTTGACGGTATCCAGATCCCACGGGAGGCTCATGGCATTCTTTGCGAAGAACGAGTAAAGGTGGTTGAGAATCTCTTGCACCGGACCGGTGTTCACCTCCATTGTTTCGCCGCTGGTGTATCTGTTCGTGATCTTCTTGACTTCTTCTAATGATAGTTGACTGCCCTCTATCTTGGTGGTCCAATGGATGTTATCCGCATATGCATCTTTGACGAGCTCCAGATAGTCATCCGATCCGAGAACGAAGCTATCCAATGTCGCATCCATTTTTCTGATTTCTTTGATTATTTTGCGATAGGTGAGCGGCAGAGCGATCATGGGTTGGAAAGGAACTTTGCGCTTATGTCTGACAGGGTATCCTATGGGCTTGAATCTGCTGTAATCGCTTTTATTATGATAATCTTCAGACATAATCGACAATAAGTCTCTAATACAGTTTAAAAATATTTTGTAATTAAGTTGTGTTATTATAATAAAAAATATCATAATCATGCTCCATTGCATTCTTAATCTAACAAATATATACTTGAACGGACCAAGGTGATGATGATGTCAAGGACACTGATTGCATTCTTCTCGAGAGCGGATGAGAACTACTTCGGTGGGAGCTACAGATATGTCGATGTGGGGAACACCGAGATAGCGATGAAGATGATCGCGGACATGATCGATGCCGGACATGTTCAAGATCGAGATGAAGAAGCCGTATTCCAAGGAATATGACAAATGTATCGACGAGGCCAAGAAGGATCTGAACAGCAAGGCCAGGCCAGAGATCAAAGATTTCCCTTACGACATGTCCTCCTACGACACGATCATACTAGGTTATCCCAACTATTGGGGCACAGTCCCCATGGCAGTACTGACCTTCCTCGAGGGCAACAACCTCTCGGGAAAGAGGATCCTGCCCCTGTGCACCAACGAGGGGAGCGGCATGGGCCGCAGCGAGAAGGACATCTCCGCGGCATGTCCGGATTCAACGGTCGCCGACGGCCTCTCTGTCAACGGAAGCCGTGTCGCGGACAGCGGGAAGAGCATCCGCAAGTGGTTGGAATCCAACAAGATCCTTTGAAAATTCAAGGGTTCGGGAGACGATTCCCGAACCCAGTTTTTGCAATGTGCCAGATAATAGAAATCTGACTTTTTTCAAGAAGTTATTTCACCCATCTTTGCCTTGTGCATCCTGACCATCACCATACGTGCTGCGGGCTGGGCTATGAGCATCTCCACCCAGAATGCAATGCAGAAGTTCCTCGGCCAGATCCTGGGCCAGTTCTCAATGAGCTCCATTACATCGATAGGGGTTCCTCCCAAGAGGTATCCGATGGTCTCTCCGACAAGTCCGCCAAGGAAGGTCAGTATGACGGACATCAGAAGTACACACGCGATCAGGTTGAAGCACAGATATGCGTTCGAGCTGTCCTCAGGTCCGATATATCTGTGGACGATCTTCTTCGCACCCCATCCCACGACGGTGTTCGCCAGGGTGAAGGCGACCAGGAACATCACCGGCCAGATCACGATATATCTGGCTGCGAAATCCCCGAAGGTATCCAAAGTGTAGCCCATATTGTCGTAGACGTTGTATCCGCCTATGATAAGTGAGGAAAGAGCCGCTATGACGCATCCGTAGATGATCCCTTCCCTTGCGTTCCAAGGTAATCTGAATTCTTGCATGTTGTGGCCTCGGCAGGATCCGCTGTTTCCGCCGAAGCTTACGATTTTTACGCGGATGCCTAGAAGGGGCGAAAGTGGGGACGATTATAAGGCTTCCCTCTGATAACGCATCAGATTATAACTAAATGGATAGAATGCATCGCTATCTCACAACTGCCCTGACATTCAGGCTGTCGATTTTGGGTGATGAAGGGACATGGACAACAGGAGTTTCAGAGAGGAACCGAAGAAGTGGATTGCTGGATGCGCATTGGGCGTAGTGATGGCATGCGTCGGTATCATCCTGATCATCTCCCTGATCGTCAACATGATAGGTTCCGAGAGCGCTTTGGTCTACCTCGGGGACAAATTTTTCCTGTTTTTGAGTAGGATAACCCTCATCATAGGCGGCGGTATCATAATCTTTGGAAGGCTGAGGGGAAACTACTACGCCGTCGGGGTATATGCCGTGACGCTGGGAACCTCCAGGATACTCAGGTCTCTGCCTGGCCTCATGACCCTAAACAATGTGATATTCTATGCGAACGTGGTCTTCATCATCGTCGGAGTGAATCTGGTCCTGGCGGGAGTCAACCATCTGACGGTGAGGACGAGGGACCCGACATTCATGAGGTACACGACCACAGCCATAGTCCTGGGATTCCTGCTTCTGGAGCTGTTCATCCTGTACGCCAGAGTAGAGCCTTCCAGTATCCTCGAGGTCACAGGCGACACCCTGGCGTACATCCCGCTATACATCGCCCTGCTCTTCGTGCTGTATTCGAAGGAATTGATCAGGAACAGGCCGATGGGACGCATCAAAGGGTTCGCCGGTGTATCCGCAGATAGTCTCTCCATAGGGAACGACGCATCGATAAGCGCGGATGACTGCAGCAAGCTGAAGGAGGGCTTCAACGCCTCTGGATGGAGTACTAAAGCCGTAGGCGGAAGGAACGTGATGGAGGAGACGATCAGCCTCCGTACGAAGCGCGGCGACAGGGATGTCGTCCTGAACAGATGGGACGGCGACCCGTGTCTTTACATCTCAATCGTTAACGATATCAGGGATTCGTTCGTAAGCGGCTACAGGATAAAGGCCAACGGCTATGAGGAGCATGACGGCAGGATCGACCTCCTGGATGACATGGGGGTATGTGCTTCCATCAGGGTAGAGGAGGGGGTACAGTGAACAAGAAGCTGGATGAGGTGTTCTTCTACCGTGCGGCCATCATCCTGATGATCGTCGCCGCAGTAGTGGACACCCTTTTGAGGATAATCACCGGGAGCCTATACATATCGGAGGAACTGGTCTATACCATCTCGGATTATCTCCAGACTGCTCTGTGCATATTGGGAGCACTTGCACTGTTCCTCATGAAGGACAGGTCTCTCAGAAGGATACTGCTGGTCTTGGGAGTCATGGCGTGCATAATGTCGCTGTTCTCGGCTTATATGATGCTGGTGCAGTACGCGGGACTCGTGGAGTACGATGTGTACAATTTCGTGAACGGGGCCCTGCAGCTGTACATCGGCGTCTTCCTAATCATCAACCTATCCCTGTTCGCTTCGAGGGTGTCCAACAGCACCACGGTGATGTTCTTCTGTATGCTGGGCATGGTTATCCTCAAAGTGATCGACATGATCACACCCATCCGTTTCGATACGGGACTCGAATTCATTCTGGAGGTCATCGCGTATTCGATCCCGTCCATACTCATTTTGGTCTTGGCCATGGTGATACTGAGGACGGACAGCATCAAGGCGGAGACGCTGCTTTTCAACATAAAGAACTCATTTAGCGATATCAGGGATTCAGCGGTCCCTGTGGGGGTCACGATGCTCCGCTCTGACCTGAGGACGATCGCCGATTCCCGGGACAGTGGTGTATGGGATCACGGATGCGAGTTCCGCATGAAATCCGCCTATTCCAATGAATACAAGGCAGTCTTCGATAGGAAGGGTGAAAGGACTCTCATGTACCTGTCCCCTGCCGGGGACGGAGCGGTCATCGATGCCCACAGGCTCGTGCTCAGAGGCATATCGACGGACTCCGGGGACTTGGAAACGTGCGATACTGCAAGATTCTACGGCGAGGACGGATTCTACATGCAGTTCATAGTCGCGGATTCTCTCCAAGGTGATGAGGAGACCAAGCAAAGCGACAATGAAGGATCGGTCTGAATTCCGGAAGCGGAAAGTGTCCTCTTGATCGGCTGTCCAGATCTGTGATTGTAATTCCTTCTCGACTCTAATGATAAAACGAAAATGACGAGGAACAGTGCGATGACAGTTATCAAGGCACTCTCTGACAATCTCCCTTCATACGATATTGACTTACGACTGCCACCTTTATGTAAGACGAATGATATCGTATCACTATGAGCAAATCTTATGATGCTTACATGAAGCTGGACAAGCGCCCCTATGCTGGGGAGTTCGTAGGTATGTGTGACGGCTTCATCATCGCTCATTCTCCTTGCCTAGAATAGGTCGCAGAGGCTACGAAGAAGGCATGCGGGCCTACTAAGGTACCTTTCATCGCACAGGTCCTTCCAGCCGATTGCATGCTCCTGTGATACCATGTCTATGGTTTTCAGATACTCGGAGACAGCCAATCCGGATGGCACTACTTGCAAGCGCCCTGCAATCCCCATTTGTTCTCCAATGGCAGTTTGAAGTACGACATACTCTCGTTGATTGACAGCGGAGCAGATATGTCTGCTTTGGATTTCAGATGGGCTAAACTTCTCGGTCTGGACCTCAATGGCGAAAGGACCAAATCATATGGTGTGACCGGTTCAGCTGATACCATTATCAGCAAAGTGACGTTGGAGATCAGTAAGGGTCATGAGAGCTATAGCATCAATGTTCCCGTCAGAGTTTTGTTCGTTGATGATACCGCCCCATATGGTACCCACGTTGATAGGAAGGAAAGGGTTCTTCGATGTTTTTGTGATAACCATCGACGAATCCAATCAGAAGATTAAATTGAAGCATAACGGTCAATCAGACTGAGTAAGCCATATCCTGTCATATATGCAAGTGCCGAAAAACTGTACACGAGCACTTTTTATAGAATGAGGTGGGCCCTACCGGGTTCGAACCAGTGACCACTCGGTTATGAGCCGAGCGCTCTACCTGACTAAGCTAAGAGCCCACAAGTGCGGTTAAACAGATTATACATAATAAATTATCGAATATCGGTTCAGAACATGTCCCTATATATGCCCGAGCGGTTAAGGGTATCATGGATTGGAGCCATTCCAGCGGAGAGAACAGGATTCCGACCAGGACGCTGGTCCTTTACGTTTCCTTCCTCGCCCTAGACATACTCATCATCGTCAGCGAGCTCCTCGCAGGCAGGATCGACCAACTTCTTCTGTCCGTCCCGATTGCGATCATGCTGCTGATAGCGATCATAACCGACCGCAAGGTAGCACATGTGCCTCCTCTCCTGATAATGCTGATGGTGTTCACGCTCCTTGTTGTGGTCATATCCAACCAGTTCAGGGACGCCCATGCTTTTATCAGTATTTTCTCAAGCATCCTGACGGGAGTCTGTCTGATGCTCATGGGACAGGTCGTGGTGTACACGATGATGCACTCCTCTCCGGAGAAGGAGCAGGACAACAAGAGTTTCGTCTACATGGCGGCCTTCGGCATCGCCATGACCGTCCAGCTGCTCATGTTCGTGGCGCAGATAACCTACTACCATTTCCAGCAGAACACCGAATTCGAGATTTGGATAATAACCACCTACGTCATCTACTCGATAGTCGGGGCCCTCATCACCATGTTCCTCAGCGAGCTGGGGGTTGACAGGTTCATCATCAACAGCGGCCTCAACAAGAGCATGGAGGCCTATACGGGCGGTTCATATTCCAACGAGCGCGCCAAGGAGGAGGCCCTGGCCATCATCGCCTCGGGCGAATCCGAGAAACTGGAGTTCAAATCGACGATCACCACCAACATACAGACGGGGGAGAACGACAAGAGGATGGAGAAGGCCGTCCTCAAGACGATCGTGGCGTTCCTCAACACCACCGGCGGAATCCTGATGATCGGGGTCTCCGACGACGGCTCCATCTACGGGGTGGACGAGAAGGAGTTCGACAGCAGGGACAAGATGAACCTGCATTTCACCCATATGATCTCCTCGAAGATCGGGGATGAGTTCTTCCCCTACATCTCTTTCAGGGTCATCGACATGGACGAGGGGAAAGCGATCATCCGTGTAGACTGTGCCAGATGTAAGAAACCCGTGTTCTTGAAGGACGGTAAGGTCGAGGAGTTCTACGTACGTTCCGGACCTTCTAGCGTCATGCTCACGGGATCGAATCTCGTCAACTATGTGAACAACAAGTCCACCAAGGACAAGATGAGCATAGTGCGCAGGATCGAAGAATTCGAGGAATGAGCATAGCCTTGCCCACCGATCGCATGATTGAAGAAGTAATGGTCGGTCAACGGTCTTCCTTAGTGTTCATTATTGTTCATAACCTGAGTTCGCCACATAAGGCAATATGATGCGAGCTCAGGTTTTAAAAATAAACAGCAGAGAGATTCGGGCCGTAACGCGATTTACCCGGCCATTTACTAGGACATTTACACGGACATGCCTCAGCGGACAGTTCGTGAGAGGACTCACAGAGATACTGGTGTGAGACCTCTCACGAGTTATCCACTTGAAACAAGCGGTACAAGGCACTTTAGGCTCCAGATACTGATTCCATCATATTCATACTCCTGTCACGATTCGAAATGAGGTGACCAAGAGGTTTTGATCATCAGATAGATGGTTACTCCGATGTCGAGCAGTCCCGGGATCTCGCTCGTTGCCCAATCGATGAGTCTGCTTACCGAGCGGCGTAAATAATCCTGTAACGGACTCAGCTTCTCAGGGATCTGATCGGACGGGGTACTGTCAGAATCCGATTCTCCAGCTGTGACCATATGTGCGGTGCCGAACAGCTTACCATCTGATTCCCACAAATGCCCTCTTAGGTTTTCCACTGTGGGCTCTACCAGATTCCCGTCGAGATCGTACCACTTGAAAAGACGATATGTGGGATCTATGATCTCGAGACCAGCTGGAAGATAGAAATTCTTCAGCAATTGGAACCCAGAGGTTGCTTCACCCATCCTTTTCAGTGATTCAGGGAATATGATGCCATCCAGCTTATCGCACCCTTGGAACGCGAAGAAACCTATCTCTTCTACTGATCCACCCATCATTACATCTGTTAACTGCTTGCAATTCGAGAAAGCACTACTTTCGATTATCTTCACGGAATCCGGTATGCGTATGGATTGCAGACCGCTGTTGCTGAACATGTCCCATTTGATGACTTCGATCGAGTCGGGCAATTCTACAGTACTCAGAAGCCCACAGCTTTCGAATGCGCCATATCCAATCTCTTTGACGGAATCAGGAATTACTACGGCAGTAAGACTGGTGCAATGTTTGAATGCGCCATCCCCTATATACTCGATCGTTTCGGGAATCTTGATCGATTTAAGATTACTGCAATAACTGAAGGCGTCTTTACCGATACTCTTGAGATCTGCAGGCAGCTGAACACTCTCTATACCGGAGAAGCGGAACGCCCCCGAAATCGTCTTAACAGAATTTGGCAAGTTAATTTCTTTGAGAGGACACCATTTGAATGCGCCACTCCCAATAGTATTCACGGATTCGCCCAGATAGACGTGCGAAAGCCTTTTGCACTCTGAGAAAGCGTCGCTTCCGATCCATTCAAGATTATCTCTTGTAATAACTTCCTTCAGATTCCCACACTTTTCGAAAGCGCCGTCCCCTATACTGATGAGCGAATGTGGCAAAACTACTTCATTAAGATTGTATAAGCCCTGGAAGGATAAGGCCCCGACATGAGTGACCCCTTCCATAATGACAACCTTCTCCACGGTATTGCACGTACTGTTATAACCCGCTGCATCAATCCAAGGTGCAGTAGTGTAATAGGAATACTGGGTTGCCGGGTAGTCTGCCATTGGACCAGTACCACTGACAGTCAGAGTGGTGTTGGACCAGTGATTAATACCATCAATCGATTTTATATGACCAGTAAGTTCTATGATGCAGTCATTCGATCCCCATGTACTGTGATGATCCCATTCAGATACATTAGCGTCAGCATCCTCAGAAACGATCAACAATCCAGATACGGCGGCAAGTGTAAGCATTAAGCATGCGAGGGATCTAACGTATGTAGACACCTTTCCTTTGAACGTTTTTATCCCAGAATCGGCGATCATCATATCACTGTTAAATCCAGGTCGTACTCGTATAAATAAAAGAGAGTTGGATTGTCATAAAAACTGAGCTCGCATCATATTACCTTATGTGGCGAACTCAGGTTCATAAGACGTTTCGTTCATGAGAATAATGATGTGTTTTTACCTTGAATTGATAGCTCGGATTATCTCACATTTTTTTCTGTTTTTTTCCAAAATTTTTTCCATTTTTTATGACAGTAAGGTCTGTTGGATTGCTCTTTATAAAGAAATAAGTGCCAGGAAGAGATTTATTTAGAAAAAAGTGAAAAAAAATGGCGCCGCCGCACGGATTTGAACCGAGGACCTTGTGATTAACAGTCACACGCTCTACCTACTGAGCTACAGCGGCAAGGTAGTAATCCTCGCAATGATGGAGACCTATATTAACCTATGTGACGTCAGATTTGCGAAAGCAACTCTTCCACCTTGGAATAGAGTCCCTTGACGTATTCCGAGATGTTCTTCAGGAATTCATCGTACCTGTCGGTGACCATCGCTCCCTCGGGAGTGGCCTTGATGATTCCTTCCTGCTCGAGGAGCTTCAAAGAATATCTGACCTTGTGCTTTGGAATCCCGGTCATCTCCGAGAGCCTGATGAGTCCGACGGGCTGGTTGAGCTTGACGGTCTTGAGAATCAGGACATGTCTTTCGAGAAGCGCAAATTCTTCCGAGATGGATCCGATTGGTTCTTTGCCGTCCGACATGTTGAATACCTAATGTCAACTGGAATGTAAAAAGAAATTGGGTTGAGGAGACTCAGGAAAGGTACGGAATCATCTTCCGTACCAGTTCTGCTTGCCCCATTTGCCGTAGTTCGTCCACCATCCCTGGATGAGCGATCCGCAGCAGTCGAGGGCTTTCTGCTCTCCCTCAGCACCCTTATAGACCTTGTAGCAGTTGAGACACTGCCACCTGAGTTCGGGTTCCTTGGTCTGCTTCATGCGTTTGTGATTAGGAAGTCGGTTAATAAGAGTTTGCTTTCGACCAGACCCTTGAATACAGGTTTAACGCTGGCAGAGCCTCAGAATTCTGTGGGATGAGGCTTGATCACCCTGAGGTAGTACCTGATGAACACCAGGGTGACGATGATAGTGAACATCGCTCCCAGGGCTATGGAGAGGTCGTAATCGAGGCTAAATCCCTCCGACCAGTGCAGTATGAACGACGATGTGACCATCGTCATGAATACCGCCGGGATGACCAGGAAGATGGCGTAACCCATGCGGTTCCTGTACGAAAGGACGAATATCGCAGCCGTCCACAGGGTCAGGCATGCCAAGGTCTGGTTCAGCCAGGAGAAGTAGTTCCAAAGGATGGAGAAGTCTATGGAGCAAAGCAGGAGGATCGGTATCATGAGGATGAGGGTGACCAGAATGACCTTTTTCCTGTTGGACGAGTCCATGTCCCTGTCGTCCTGAACCATCAGCCTTGCGGACCTCAGCGCGGTATCTCCCGAAGTGATTGGACATATCACGACTCCGATGACCGCCAGTATGCCTCCTATAGGCCCGGCTACGCCCACGGCGATGTCGTAGACCGCAGTGGACGCCCCTCCTGCCGCCAGCTCCTCGGCCAATCCTACGGTACCATGGAAGAAGGCCAGTCCGGCGGTCGCCCAGAGCAGTGCGATGACGGATTCGACGACCATGGCGCCGTAGAACACCATGCGGCAGTCCCTCTCGTTCCTGACGCATCTGGAAACCATGGGGGCCTGAGTCGCATGGAATCCGGAGATCGCTCCGCAGGCCACTGTGATGAACATGTCCGGGAAGTAATCGGTCCCGTCAGGGTGGAGGTTCTCCAATGTGAAGGTTGGGAACTCGTATCCTCCGACGATCAGTCCGCCTGTGATCAGGACGGCCATCGCAATCAGTATGATGCCGAATATGGGGTACAGTCTTCCGATGAGCTTGTTTATGGGCAGGACCGTTGATACCATGAAGTAGATTAGAATAAGTATGACCCAAACCAGCGAAGGAACGCCGGTGATCGTGTCCAGAAGGTCGCTGGCGCTCCTCGCGAACGTCGCGGATACCATGATCAGGACGAACAGGAGCAGGATGAGGACAGGATATCTCGTCTTGTTCCCGAGATAACGGCGGACAAGGTATGAGAGCGATTTACCATCATTGCGCTCGGACATCATCCCGCACATGTAATCATGGACGGCTCCTCCGAAGATCGTTCCGGCGACGATCCATATGAAGACGATGGGTCCCCATTTCGCTCCCATAAGGGCGCCGAATATGGGTCCGGTACCTGCTATGTTGAGAAGCTCGATGAGGTGGTTCTGGGCCTTGGGCATGGGGACGTAGTCGATGCCGTCCGCATGTTCCATCGCGGGAGTCGTTTCACGGAACGGGATGACCATCTTCTCGACGAACCTGCTGTATATCAGATAGCCCAGCAAAAGGCAGATCAGACATACAATCAGCAACAGCATGAGTTAACAGTATAAAAAGGACTGATAAAACTGTTTGCTGTATAGGTGCACCTCCAATCGGGCCCTCAGAAGTCTTCGGCATGGGTCCTGACTTTCTTGAGATAGTATCTGATGAAAAGGATGGTAACGGCGACCGTGAACAGCGCTGCCAATGCTATGCTGAGGTTGTAATCGAGGCCCAGTCCCTGCGACGAGTGGAGGATGAAGGACGATGTCACCATCGTCATGAATATCGCAGGGATGACGATGAACAGCGCGTAGTTGATATGGTTCCTGTACGAGAGGATGAACACCGTCGCTGTCCACAGCATCAGGCATGCCAACGTCTGATTCAGCCAGGAGAAGTAGTTCCAAAGTATGGAGAAATCGATGCAGCACAGCAGCATTATGGGCACCATGAGGGCGAGAGTGATCAGCATGACCTTCTTCATGTCGGACGAATCCATGTCTCTGTCGTCCTGAACCATCAGCCTCGCGGATCTTAGTGCGGTATCTCCCGAGGTAATCGGGCAGATCACGACACCGATGACCGCAAGTATACCTCCCACAGGTCCCGCCACACCGACAGCGATGTTGTAGACCACTGTGGAGGCACCTCCCGCTGCCAATGCATCTGCTAATTCTGCGGTTCCCTGGAAGAATGTCAGCCCGGCGGTTGCCCAGAGCAGGGCGATGACCGACTCGACGACCATCGCGCCGTAGAACACCATACGGCCGTCCCTCTCGCTCGTGATGCACCTCGAGACCATGGGCGCCTGTGTGGCGTGGAATCCTGAGATCGCTCCGCATGCGACCGTGATGAACATGTCCGGGAAGAACTCCTTCCCGTCAGGGTGGAGGTTATCCAAAGTGAAGACGGGGAACTCGTATCCTCCGAAGAACAGTCCGCCTGTGATCACGACGGCCATGGCGATCAGAAGGACACCGAATACGGGGTACAGTTTCCCTATGAGCTTGTTGATGGGCAGGAGTGTGGATGCCAGGAAGTAGATGAGAATGATGACGATCCATATTATCGACGGGATGTCCGTGATGTAGCCCAGGAGGTCACTGGCGCTCCTTGCGAACGTCGCTGATACCATGATCAGGACGAAAAGGAGCAGGATGAGGACGGGATACCTTGTCCTCTCTCCGAGGTAATGGCGGACGAGATACGATACGGACCTGCCGTTGTTGCGCTCGGACATCATCCCGCACATATAGTCGTGTACAGCTCCGCCGAAGATCGTACCGGCAACGATCCATACGAAGACGATAGGCCCCCATTTCGCTCCCATCAGGGCACCGAATATGGGGCCGGTACCTGCTATGTTGAGAAGCTCGATGAGGTGGTTCTTCATCCTGGACATCGGGACGTAATCGATGCCGTCAGGATGCGCTACTGCGGGTGTAGAATCACGGAAGGGGACTACCATCCTCTCGACGAATCTGCTGTATATCAGATAGCCCAGCAAAAGGCACATCAGACATACAACTAGCAATAGCATGAAATGCCCATAAAAATAGGTCCGATAAAAACGTTTTTTGGCTGTTAAGGAGGATTTAAGCACCTTGATTCCGGTTCCAATCTTCTTCTAAAATGCCAGATAAAGGCCAGTAATATGACAGAAAAATGAACAAAAACAGACAAAAACGGTCAATTTCTTAGTTTTTTCCTAATAATTTTCCCTATTTCATTTATAATATTGACGCTATTTAGCTAGTTTATGAACAGAATAAAGGTCATCAACGAGCCGTCCGAGCTGGTCCCCATGCTCAGGTCCGTTGACACACCAATCAAAAGAGAGGTGTTGAAAGAGGTGACCTTGGAATGGAGAACAGCCGACGAGATCGAGGAGAAATACGGTCCCGAAGGCAGGGACGCTATCATCTTCTTCGAGAAGATGAAGCTCGTGGAGATGCGTTGGATGTCCACGGACGGGAACTACCCCAAGAAGTCCTACCATACATACTACACCTCATTCAATATCAACGCTCAGTGGCCGGTCTATGAGATCAGCGATGTTCTCACGGCCGCCATGATGAGCGAGGAGGAGTACTCCGAGATCGAGTCCAAGATCCTCGAAGAGGTCGGTAAGGACGGTAAGTTCTCGGGCGACATCGCAGAGACATTGGGTCTGTCTTCGACGATGCTCAAGAGCCTTGTCCGCAGGTCGGTCAAGATGGATTACCGCGGGCACAGGATAGAGCTCATCAAAGAAGAGAAATGAACAACATTTGGATAATGAGGATAGGCCACCGTCCCGAGAGGGACAAAAGGGTGACCACCCATGTCGCATTGTCCTCCAGGGCCCTCGGAGCCAAGGGAATCTACGTCGATACGTACGACCCTGTGCTAGAGGAGAACATCCGCAGCGTAGTGGACCGCTTCGGCGGCGATTACACCATCAAGACCGGGGTGTCATGGAAAGAGGCGATGAAGGACTTCCAGGGAAAGGTAGTCCATCTGACGATGTACGGCCAGCAGGTAGTCGACGCCATACCGAAGATCCCCAAGGATGAGGACATCATGATCATTGTGGGTGCATCCAAGGTTCCGTTTGAGGTCTACGAGCGCGCCGATTTCAACGTCTCGGTTGGAAACCAGCCACATTCGGAGATAGCGGCATTGGCCATATTCCTGGACCGCTACACCGAAGGTAAGGCTCTGTACGAGGACCGTCACGGCAAGGTCACAGTCGTTCCTAACGAAAGGGGGAAGACCGTTGTCAATTCCGAATGACCGCCAGTGCATCCAGTATCTGATAGATTCGGGCTGCAAGAAGAGGGTCATAATCCATTGCTGCACCGTCAGGGCCGTCGCGGAGGAGATAGCCTCCAAGATAAGGATAGCAGACATGCCCACGGTCATAGCCGGAGCCCTTCTGCATGACATAGGGCGCTCCAAGGAGCACACGATCATGCACGCTTACATCGGATCGAAGATCGTCGAGGACTACGGCCTCCCGCAGACATTGGTCGATATTGTACGCAAGCATACCGGTGCAGGATTGGACCAGGAGGACGTGGAGGAGCTCGGACTCCCGCCGGGGGACTACATGCCGAAGACCATCGAGGAGAAGATCGTAGCCCACGCGGACAATCTGGTAAGCGACAACAGGGTTGTGGATCACAACCATTCGGTGTCCAAGCTGATCAACAAGGGCGCCTTCCGCGGAGCGGACAGGATTGAGATGCTGCATATGGAGCTCTCCGATCTGTACGGCGAGGACCTGGACATAATGCCCAAGAGGATCGGCGAATACCCCAAGCTCAAGACCGTTGATCAGTTCAGCATAGATTGAACACAGTTCGATATTTCCGAATAGCCATGTGAGTCCTTTTTATTACTGAATGGTATCCGTCCGTTCAGTGATATTATGGTGACTGAACTCACAGAATCAACGTTCGACAAGTTCATCGAGGACAACAAGGTCGCAATTATCGACTGCTGGGCACCCTGGTGCGGACCCTGCAGGAGGATGGGCCCCATCATCGAGGAGCTCTCAAACGAACTCGCAGGAAAGGTAGGAGTAGCAAAGCTAAACACCGATGAGAACCAGGCGATCTCCGTCAGGTTCAACATCAACGCGATCCCCACCCTTCTCATGTTCAAGGACAACGTCCTTGTGAAGACCTCGGTAGGACTCAAGCCCAAAGAGGCCATCCTCGAGGATATCAACAGCCTGTGAAAATATGGAAACAGATGTTCTGATAATCGGGAGCGGGCCTGCCGGAGTGCAGGCCGCTATCCACTCTTCCCGCAAGAAGGTCAAGACTCTGGTGGTGGGGAAGCCCATAAACAGTTCCGTCCACGGTACCGAGATAGAGAACTATTTCGGAGTGTATATGGACGGGGAAGGGCTTCTCAACGAAGGTATCGGTCAGGCCAAGACCTTCGGAGCGGAGTTCATCAATCAGAACATAGTGTCGTCAAAGGCGGAGGACGGTTCCTTCTCGTTTACCACCGATGACGGAACAGAGATCAAGGCCAAGGCCGTCATCATCGCAACTGGCGTATCAAGAAAGAAGCTGGCCGTTCCCGGAGAGAAGGAACTCTACGGCAAAGGGGTCAGTTACTGCGCGGTATGCGACTGCAATTTCTACAAAGGCCGCAGGGTCGTGCTGGTAGGCAACGAGTCCGAGGCGGCTTCATCAGCAAGGATGATGACCTCCTATGCATCCGAGACCTCATGGGTCGCATGGGACCTCACCGCGGACGAATCCGTAGTGTCGAAGGCGTTGGATGCAGGCGTGAGGCTGTACACCAACAAGCCCGTATCCATAGACGGTACCGACAAGGTGGAATCGATCACATTGGGTGACGGGACCGTCATTCCGACGGATGGTGTGTTCATCGAGCTCGGGGCCAAATCGGCCGCGGACATTGCGATGGACATAGGCGTCATGCCGGAGATGGACGACACCATCAAAGTGGATGCCGACTGCAAGACCGAGGTCCCCGGCGTTTTCGCCTGCGGGGACATCACCGGGAAACCCTGGCAGGTCGCCAAGGCCGTAGGTCAGGGATGTGTCGCCGGCCTCAACGCTGCCGATTACGTCAAAGAGAAATCATGACAGTGGACGACCTCATAACCGGGATGCTGAGGGAGGAAGGCGGATTCCAGATAGCCTTCCGCGGTATCCTAGATAACGAACTCCATATGTCCTTGAACGAGTTCTGCCGTGCCACCGGCATATCGCAGAGCACCCTGTACAAGGTCATGGAAGGGGGCAGGGAGCCCAATCTGAGGACCGTCCGCGAGGTAATAAAGGCCCTCAAGATCCTGAACACCGCCGAGGAGAACCGTTTCATAGCGATTATCGCGGCTTCTACAGCATTGGAGAGCATCCCGGAGAGCGTAACGGTTAGCGGACAGAGTATCAAAGTCCACGAATACCCTGTCGCCACACTCGAGGATGCAATAATCGCGGCTGTTCGTGCGGAGCGCGACGGGGCCTTGGGATTGGTGTGCGCGCCCATCGTCGCACCCACCGTCGAGAAGATCCTATCCATTCCCGTATCGCGTGTCATACCGACCTCTAGCATCCAAACGGCGATGGAGAGGTTGATCAATAATCTCTGATTTACATACTATTTTATATACAAATTTAAGGTGGAGTAATACGCGATTTAACGTGATACCTTAACCCTTAAAAACCACTATCACTATATCGTCAGCTGGTATTAGATGTTTGAGCTACAGGTGGTCAGTAACACACCCATGAGTGGTGTCACGGACGTCGATGTCGTCGCGGAGACACTCCTCGTACAGATAGGTTACCTGCCTAAGGGATACGACCCTAAGACAGGGGCAGTGACCATCAGGGACAGCGTCCCGTACCGTCTTTTCATGGACTATCTCATGGCCTACCCTTCCAAGGCGTGGACCGTTGAGGAATTGGCAGTCCTTTTGGAAACCACCAAGCCTACAATCTACAGGCACATCAACAAGCTGAAGTCGATGGATCTCCTTGAGGCCATGGATGTTGAGTTCAACAACCAGATCCGCAAGGGATACCGTATAAGGTTCGGGGACATCGTCAAGGCGTGGAGCTTCACCGAGGCCAACGTCAACATGGCGATGGAGAACTACCGCAAAACCGTCATCCACTTCCGCGAACTCATGGCTCAGAAGTGATCGGCTTGGATGGGGAATACGTCGTATCCGTCGGATCCAAGTACCGTGTGAACCACGGCGATGAGGAGCTCACAACAGGTATTTTCAAGGGCTATTCCGCAATGGGTTCGGAGACAATGATGGTCTTCGAATTGGAGGACAAGACCCTCAGATTCATAAATCTGGCACAGATAATCTACCTAGACCTTCTCGAGGATGCTCCCAAGAAGCAGACCAAGAAGAGGGAAACCGGCAGCGTGTACTATGGATGAGCGCATAGCGGCACTGTCCGAGGAGATCATCGATGCGGTCAAGACGCATCGCGTCAAGGACCGCGACGAGCTGCAGAATCTCAAATTGAAGCTTTCTAAGAAGTATGACCTAGGCACGGTACCGAAGAGTTCGGAGATCCTCGCCAACGTCAAGGACGAGGACCGTAAGCTCCTCACCCCGTTTCTGATCAAGAAACCGATGCGCACGATGAGCGGAGTCGCCGTCGTCGCGGTGATGTCATCGCCTTTCGACTGCCCTCACGGGAAGTGTGCATACTGTCCCGGAGGGGTGGCGAACAACTCCCCGCAGTCGTACACGGGTAAGGAACCGGCCGCCAGGCGTGCCGGAAGGAATGATTTCGATCCCTTCAAGCAGGTCTCCGATAGGATCAAGCAGCTTACGGACATAGGACATCAGACGGACAAGATCGACCTGATCATAATGGGAGGGACGTTCACCTGCAGGGACCCGGAATACCAGGAATGGTTCGTCCGCAGATGCTTCGATGCCATGAACGGCATCGATTCCATAACGCTGGGGGAGGCCCAGGCATTGAATGAGCTCTCCGAGCACAGATGCGTCGGCCTCACGGTCGAGACACGTCCCGATGTCTTCGACGATTCCCAGATCGAAAGGTCGATGAGGCTCGGCGCCACAAGGGTGGAGCTGGGCGTGCAGATCCTGGACGATGACATCCTTGACAGGGTCGACCGCGGCCACAGGACCGATGCGGTGCGCGACTGCACGAAGCGCTGCAAGGATCACGGTCTGAAGATATGCTATCACCTCATGCCCGGACTGCCGGGGTCGTCACCGGATCATGATCTGGAGTGTTTCAGGAAGGTCTTCGATGACCCGAACTACCGCCCGGACATGCTGAAGTTCTATCCCACTTTGGTCGTAGACGGCACAAAGGTGCTCGAATGGTGGAAGGAGGGCTCATACAAGCCCTTGGATACCGATGAGGCGGTCGATCTGCTCTGCAGGATGAAAGAGGCCGTTCCCGAGTATGTGAGGATCCAACGCATCCAGAGGGACATACCCGTGCCCCAGATCACAGCGGGGATCATGAAGAGCAACATCCGCCAGCTCGTCGCCGACGAGATGGAGAGGCGCGGGACCGAATGCAGATGCATACGCTGCAGGGAGGTCGGCCACAGAGGTATCAAACTGGAGGATCCCGACAAAGTATCGCTCAAGATAACCGAATACGACGCCAGCGGAGGTAAGGAGTACTTCGTCGCTCTGGAGTATGAGGATTCATTAGTTGGATACGTGCGCGTGAGGGTCGACGATAATCCGGTTGCCACGATAAGGGAGCTGAAGGTCTTCGGTAAGATCGTATCCATAGGCGAGGATGGTGACGATTGGCAGCACAGAGGCTACGGGAAGACGCTCGTGGCAGAGGCCGAGCGCATCGCCAAGGAGAACTCCAAACAGGGTATCCGCGTGACCAGCGGCGTGGGCGTCAGGAAGTACTACGAGTCGCTGGGCTTCCGTAAGTCTCTACCTTACATGCAGAAGGACTTCTGATCATCCGTAGAACGGGACGTTATCCCATCCGGAGCGGCGCTTGTTGAGGTCCTTCCCGATCTTGTCGTAGTTCTCGAACATGCGGGAATCCACCGACGGGACTACATTCTGAAGTGCGCCGTCGAAGTCATCCGCGGAGACGAATTCAGCGCCGTTGTTCTTGCGGTATGCGGTCAGTCCGGCCTCTCTGCACAATGCGGCAAGGTCCGCTCCCACGTATCCGTCCGTCTTGGATGCGATGTATTCGAGGTCCACGCCCATAAGGGGCATGTTGCGCGTGTGTACCTTGAGGATGTGGAGACGCGCCTTCTCGTTCGGTTTTCCGACCAGAACGAGCTTGTCGAATCTTCCCGGCCTGAGAAGGGCGGGATCGATCATGTCGGGCCTGTTGGTCGCTCCCATGACCATGACGTTGTTGAGGCTCTCCACCCCGTCCATGGACGTGAGCATCTGGGCGACGACCTTCTCCCAGGCGGAACTGTCCCCGCTCCCGCGAATAGGAGCGATGGAATCCAGTTCGTCGAAGAATATGATGCACGGGGCCATCTGCTTGGCCCTCTTGAATATCTGGCGGATCGCCCTCTCGCTCTCCCCGAACCATTTGCTGGCCATCTCGGGGCCGTTGACAGTGATGAAGTTGGCCCCAGCCTCGTTGGCGATGGCCTTCGCGATGAGCGTCTTACCTGTCCCCGGGGGACCGTAGAGCAGGACGCCTTTGGCGGGGGTTATCCCTAGCCTCTCGTAGGACTTGTTGCCCTCCTCGGGTACGAAGGCCTCCTCGATCTGCTTGCGGACATCGTCCAATCCGCCGACGTCCTCCCATGTGACCTTGGGGATCTCCACGAGGACTTCCCTCATTCCGCTGGGCTCCACGTCGGCCAGAGCCTCCCTGAAGTCGTTCATGGACACCTTCATGTTCTCCAGGATCTCGTTGGGGATCGGTTTGTCCAGGTCCAGGTCCTTCATGTGCGATCTGACGCACTTCATCGCTGCTTCCCTGCATAATGCGGCAAGGTCGGCGCCCACGAATCCCTGAGTCATCCCGGCCAATGCGTCGAGGGACACGTCCTCGGTGAGCGGCATCCCCCTCATGTGGACGTTCAGGATATCGCTGCGGGCCTTCCTTCCGGGGATACCTATCTCGATCTCCCTGTCGAACCTACCCGGCCTCCTGAGGGCGGGATCTATTGAGTCCTCCCTGTTGGTGGCCCCGATGACTATGACGTTGCCCCTGTCCCCGAGCCCGTCCATGAGCGTGAGGAGCTGTGCGACGACGCGCCTCTCCACCTCTCCGGACACGGAGTCCCTGTTGGGGGCTATGGAATCTATTTCGTCGAGGAATACTATGCTCGGGGTGCTCTCAGATGCCTCCTTGAATATCTCCCTGAGCCTCTCCTCGCTCTGTCCGTAATACTGTCCGATGATCTCCGGTCCGCGGACCGAGAAGAGCTTCGCACCCGACTCGTTGGCGACCGCCTCCGCTATGAGGGTCTTACCTGTACCAGGAGGTCCGAACAGAAGCACTCCTTTGGGTGCTCCGATGCCCAATCTCGTGAACAGTTCGGGGTGCTTGAGGGGGAGCTCGACCATCTCCCTGATCCTCTTCAGCTCGTCGTCCAATCCTCCGACGTCGTCGTATGTGATCTGCTTGCCGGAGGATGTCTTGACCGTCTGCTTCTGAGCGGAGTCCTTGATGACTATGTCCGTGCGCTTCGTGACCATGACGGGTCCGCCCGGATTGGTGGATGAGACGTTGAACGTGGACCTGTTGCCCATGAGGGCGACGTTGGGGACGATAATGTCGATCCCGGTGACGAGCGGCCTTCCCTGAAGGCCGTTGGAGAACACTTCTTCGATCCCCTTCCCGAAGCGGATCTTCTTCCCGTCGGGGATGTTGGGCGATAGGGTGATGGATATCGCTTCCTTCGGGACGCATTTCCTCACGGTGACGTTCTCATCGATGGATACCCCGGCATTCGTCCTCGTCAGACCGTCTATGCCTATGAGGCCGTGCCCTTCCTCGTCTATGGAGCTGGGGAAGACCTTGGCGACCACTGTCCTTTTGCCTACGATCTCCACGATGTCTCCGATTTCGAGTTCTAGTTCGCGGCGGGAGGCACTGTCCAATCTGGCGCGGCCGAATCCCGATTCCGCCTGACGTTGCGGCATGGCAACCTTGAGGACTATGGATTTAACCATCGTAGTACCAGATGTCTTCTGCCGTCTTAAAGATGGCTATGGTTTCGGTACATATCGGGGTGCTCTAGTTGATATCAACGGGCCGGCGGTGTCAGCTATCGACTGATGGTAATCCTTTAATTTGTTGGACGAATCTTCCAAATAGGCGAAATATGGCTCCTAATCCAACAACCGTCAAGATAATTGTCGTCATCTTCGTCGTGGCAATCGCAGTCGTCTTAGCGGTCGTGTTCTTCAACCAAGAGCCCGAGGAGGAGCTGCCTTACGAGGTCGAATACAAGAGCAAACTCGGCCAGCTCATCGTCCGCCAGACAGACGAGATCCCCGGCGATTGGTGGTTCGGGGACGTCTACTACGAGGATCCGGAATCCGGCGAGACCGTATACATATTGCAGCAGGAATACACGTCTCTCGGATGGGGCAAAACCTCATTCAGGATTATATCGGAGTCTCTGGTGAATCTGGACGAACGGACGTATACCGTTGAGCTCTTCAACGACTATCTAGATCCCCTCTTTTACAAGATAGTGGTGGAATCCTCGTAATCCAACACCGTTTCGCGTATTATCAGCGGTCGCCCCCTTCGTAAACCCGCGGATGCGATGCCCAATCCAGCGATTCCTTTTATTGTCGCACGCGATAGGGATGGGCATGGCTGTATTAGAGATCAGAATCGAGCTCAAGAAAGGCGTTGCCGATCCTGAAGGAAAGAACACTAAGAAGACATTGGAATCGCTTGGATTCAAGGGCCTCGGAGAGGTCAAGACCGTCAAGCTGTTCGAGATGGAGATCGACCTGCCTCCGGAAGAGGCGAAGAAGGCCGGCGAGGAGATGTGCAGAAAGCTCCTGGCCAACCCCGTAATCCAGAACTACAAGGTCACGGTGAGATGATCCAATGGCAGATCTGATGGTCAAACGCGACGTCCCCTTCCCGTTGTTCGACGTGAAGATCCTGGATGCCTCAGACGAGGAGCTCAAGCAAGTATCCTCGGACATGGCATTGGGACTCTCCGTGGACGAGATGAAGGTGGTCCGCGATTATTTCAAGAAGGAGGGCAGGGACCCCACCGATGTGGAGCTCCAGTCCCTCGGTCAGGCATGGAGCGAGCACTGCTGCTACAAGAGCAGCAAGCCGATCCTCAGGGAGTTCGTCTTCGGACTGGACAGGGAGGACATCCTCTCCAGGGGAGACGCCGGTGTCATGGTATTCGACGATGACTACGGTTACTGCCTGAGGATAGAGAGTCACAACCACCCCTCCGCAGTGGAGCCGTACGGAGGTGCCGCCACAGGTATCGGCGGAATCCTCAGGGATGTTGTGTGCATGGGTGCGCAGCCCATCGGACTGGCCGATCCGTTATGCTTCGGCCCCATAGACTACAGCGGGGAGATCCCTCCCGGAACAAAGCACCCCAGGTATCTGGTAAACGGTGTCGTGTCCGGTATCAGGGACTACGGAAACCGCTGCGGAATCCCCACGATCACAGGAGGATTCTTCTTCGACGAGAAGTACACCGGCAACTGCCTTGTGAATGTGGCATGCCTCGGAATCGTCAAGAGGAAGGACCTTGCCAACAACTTCGCCGGAGGGCCCGGCGAGGTCATGATACTCATAGGCGGCCGTACCGGCCGTGACGGTATCCACGGAGTCAACTTCGCGTCCGCCGACCTTACAGCCACGTCGGACGAGGATTCCAGGGGTGCCGTCCAGCTGGGAGACCCCATCACCAAGGAGCCTGTCATGCATGCATGCTTCGAGGTCAACGCCAAGCATCTCATCACGGGAATGAAGGACCTCGGAGGAGGCGGACTCAGCTGCGTCGTCGGAGAGATGGCGCTGGAAGCAGGCTGCGGAGCCGATGTCGATCTTGAGAAGGTCCCGCTGAAGGAGCCCGGACTCGCACCCTGGGAGATATGGGTGTCCGAGTCGCAGGAGCGTATGATGTGCACCTGCAAGCCCGAGAACGTGGAGAAGGTCCTGGAGATCTTCGACATGTGGGATGTGCTGGCCACACCCATCGCCAAGACCACGGACAAGAGGCGCACACGCCTGTTCTGGAACGGCGAGCTGATATTCGACATGGACCTGGAGTTCCTGACCGGAGGACCGGTCTACAACAGGCCCTACACCCTTCCCAAGGTCTCGAGCAAGGCCAACGAGAAGTTCCCCGCACTGCCTTCCGACAAGGAGGTCATCCTGAAGATGCTGTCCGATTTCAACGTGGCATCGAAGGAGTGGGCCATCAGGCAGTACGATCACGAGGTCCGTGCGAGCACCGCCATCCACCCGATGGTCGGAAAGCTGAACGAGACCGGTCCCGGAGACGCATCGGTCCTCCTGCCGGTACCCGGCAGCAAGAGGGGATTGGCAGCAGCCATAGGATGCAACCCGTGGTTCTGCGAGGCCGACCCCTACAAGGGCGGAATGGCGGCCATCGACGAGACATGCAGGAACATAGTCGCCGTCGGTGCGATGCCCAACGCGTTCACCGACTGTCTCAACTTCGGAAACCCCGAGATCCCGGAGAGGCTGGGAGTGTTCAGGGAGGCAGTCAGGGGACTGGGAGAGATCGCACGCGAGCTCAACATCCCCATACCCTCCGGAAATGTCAGTCTCTACAACGAGGCGCCCGGTGGAAAGCACATCCTTCCCACGCCCATGCTGCTCGGATGCGGTATCATCGACGATGTAACCAAAGCCGTCACAGCAGACTTCAAGAGGGCGGGAAGCTGCATCTTCATAGTCGGAAAGACCAAGGACGAGATGGGAGCATCGCTCCTGTTCAGGAAGTTCGGCGGAGTAGAGGGAGAGGTCCCCGGAGTGGACATCCCCGCACTGAAGAGGAACATGGCCAACCTGCTGAAGGCAATGGACAAGAGACTGGTCCTCAGCTGCCATGACTGTTCCGACGGAGGATTGGCGATCGCAGTGGCCGAGATGTGCATCTCAGGTCAGATCGGGGCCGAGCTCGACCTTTCCGCAATGGAGGGCGATCTCAGGAGGAACCTGTATTCCGAGAGCAACAGCCGTTGGATCGTCGAGGTCGACGGAAAGGACGTCACGGAGTTCACACAGATCATGGGCGACGACGCGCAGATCATCGGAATCACCAAGGGCGATTCCCTGAAGATCAAGGACAACGGAACCGAGATCCCCGTCTCAGAGATGAGGAAGGCTTGGAACGATCCCATTTGGAACATCATGGGAGGTGGTTCCCAATGAAGGCAGAGGATGTAAGGGTATGCGTCATACGCATCGAAGGTACGAACTGCGAGGACGAGATGGCCAACGCATGGAACATGGTAGGTGCGAAGGCGGAGAAGGTCCATCTCAAGCAGCTGATCGGACAGGCACCCGCCGACATGAGGCGCAGCCTGGAGGACTATGACGTACTGGCCTTCCCCGGAGGATTCTCTGCAGGGGACTACGTACGCGCAGGAGCGATCTTCGCAGCGAGGATCAAGGCCGGTATCGGCGGCGATGTGAAGAGGTTTGTCGAATCGGGCAAACCCGTCATCGGAGTCTGCAACGGATTCCAGATCCTGGTGGAGCTTGGTCTTCTGCCCGCCTTCGACCAGGTCATGGCTGACGAACCTAATGCTGCGCTGTACAACAACGTGTCCGGAAGGTTCGAGTGCCGTCCGACCGTCCTTAGGAACGACAACAAGGGCAAGTGCATCTTCACCAAGTGCATCCCCGAGAAGAAGACGCTGATGATCCCCTCCGCACACGGAGAGGGTAACCTCCTGAGCCTGGACCCTGATTTCGTCCAGAAGCTCGAGGACAACGACCAGGTCGTCTTCAGGTACGTCCGCCCGGACGGTTCCGACGCCGACTATCCCTGGAACCCCAACGGATCCCCCTCGGACATCGCAGGTATCTGCAACCCGGCCGGTAACGTCATGGGTATGATGCCCCATCCCGAGCGTGTGATGACCAGGTTCACGCACCCCGATTGGACCAGAGGATACGACACGGAGGAAGGGGACGGAAGATGCGTCTTCGAATCCGTTATCAAACATTTGGAAAAGTTCTGAAAACGAGGCGGGGGAAACCCCGTCTCATAATATTGCCTTGATGTCGACCTTGTCGCCGTCCACCAGGCTGAGAGTCCTGCGTACGCTGCAGGGTGCGATGATCTCCAGGATGTCCACGTAATGGGACCTCTCGGGGACGATGATGGCGCATTCGATGTTGTGGATCTTGCACCTGTATGCGATGACACTGCCGAAGCTCCTTCCCTCGCTGATGAAACCGTCAATCATGATCCCGGAGGTGCTCCTGATGATGTCCAGCTTACCGATCTCTTCGGGATAGATGCGGACGTTGAAGGTACCCTGGAAGGGCGTGAACCCGAGCTTCTTCTCGAACTGCGTGAGGTAGCCGTCCTGACAGATGTAGTATCCGCCCTCACCCATTCCGCTAACGACCTCTCCGCGGAGGATGAGGTGGTCGCTCTTCTCGAATATCCTGCGGTATTCGGAGTACTCCTTCTTCATCTCCTCCACACCCTTGCTCGTGATCTTGATGCGCTGCTTTCTGGCGCCCAGATCCCTGACGATGTATCCCTCGTCGATGAGTTCCAAAATCTTTTTGGAGGCTGACTGTTGACTCATCATGAGGTTCTCCCCCAATTCTCTCGAGGAGAGCATGATGTAGTCGTCTAGGGCACCCATGAGTGCGAGCTTCCGAAGGGCGAAGGTGTGCTTACCGTCCATAACGTCGATTCGGTATATTTTACCAATTTAAAAGATGATGATATTAATCTTGAAGAATAATAATGGGGTCCTTTCGGACCCTTATGGTTTCAGATGACTCTGTTGGCGTCTACGTAATCCTTTGTGCTGGAGAAGTTTCCGATGATGATGCAAACGACTCCAAGGATTGCGAGGAGTATAGCGAAGTATATGGGCAGGGCTTCGTAGATACCGCCGATGATGGAGGCTGCGGTCGCAATCGCTGAGAGAACAACGATTGTGTTGCCTTTTACAGGGCTGTAGGATGTGAAGCTGCCAGCGACGCCGAAGAACACCACGGCAACCGCCATGTCGACTCCGACAAGGCTGGTGGAATCGACGCTTCCATCCCAGGCCATGGCCATGGAGATGAATGCGCAGATCGCACCCAGGAAAGCTGCCGCCATTCCCAGTTTCATTGTGTTGGGCATTTCGCTCATTCTGTTACCATCCTGTTATCGGATTCCGTATTATAATCATTGCTGAAGGACAGCGAGACTCCCTGGGTGAACATCCACACGCAGATGGCGAATACGGAGATGACTTCCGTTCCCGGCAGATCGAATCCGGGCATGGAACCGTAGGATATGAGCAGCACTATGATACCGACAGACATTGAGAGGAATCTCCTGTTCCTGTAATCCCCGATGAGGCCCACGATTATCGCTGCGGTCATCATGAGGAAGTATCCTATTGCGACGGGGATGTGGACGCTGGTGTCCTTGTTGAACAATCCGACCGCGACTAGAAGCACCCCGGCCAGGATCAGGAGGAATCCGGTTGCCGAATCCAGTCCGTGCTTCATCATGTATTTTCCGAATCCGAAGAATGCTGTGAATATCCCTCCGATGATGCAGGTAACGGTGAAGACCATCCTGGCGAAATCATCTTCAGAGATACCTAGGTCGGAGAGGGTATTGATGTTAAATGTCCAACTGCCGTCTGCAAAGATCGCTACAGTGAATGCCAGGGGTACGAAGGCACCCACGAGCATAACGACCAGAGAGAACGGTGCCGTGCCCGTTTTAGAGAACATGGTCGAAAGATTGCATACTTATTTTATATTGATTTCCCGTGCAATCATCAGAACAGGTCGTTGATCACTTGAAGTTCTTGTTTTTCATCGGTACAGCCGGCAGCGGGAAGAGTACTCTGGTCGGAGCGTTCAAACAGTGGTGCGACGATGCCGGCGTGGATACCGTCATCGTCAATATGGATCCCGGGGCGGACGCATTGCCCTACACCGCGGACGTGGACATCAGGGAATGGATCTCCCTCGATGAGGTCATGAAGGAGTACAACCTCGGGCCGAACGGAGCGCAGATTGTCGCGGCGGACCTGATGGCCGTGAACATCAACAAGATGAAGGACGTCCTGTCGGGATACGAGACGGATTACGTCCTCGTGGACACGCCGGGACAGTTGGAGCTGTTCGCTTTCAGGGAGTCTTCTAACGTCCTTGTCGATGCGTTCGGAAGGGAAGATTCCATGCTTATCTACCTGTCCGACCCTTCTTTGTGCAAGTCCCCTAACGGATTCGTCACAGCAATGGTCTTGGGTGCGCTGGCACAGTTCAGGCTCCAGCTTCCCATGATGAACCTTCTCTCTAAGGCGGATACCCTCAACGAAGAGGATGAGCAGAGGATGCTCGATTGGTATTCCGTACCCGATGCGCTCTACGGCGACCTGCTAGATGCGGATATGAACCCCGAGACCGTGGTCGGCATGGAGCTCTTCAAGGCGATGGAGAACACGGGCGTCTTCGGAGAGATCCGTTCGGTCTCTGCGGAGACATCGGTCGGTCTCGAGGAGATCTACGCTGCCGCGCAGCTGTCGTTCTTCGGCGGAGAGGACAACGAGAAGTCCTGACGATGCTCTGTAATGTTGGAGAAAACGGTCCTACCGTTTTGCCGATAAAGAATAATGGGGGCAGAGCCCCCTTTTGTTACAGTTTTATTGGAACATGTATGCGGGAGCAGGGTTGGCCTTGTTCCTTCCAGCTTCCATGACCTTTTCCTTGGCGTTCATGAAGTCGCGCTCGTTGGCCTTGTTCCTTCCGTCCCTGATGGCGAGCATTCCCGCCTCGGTGCACATGTTCTTGATCTCCGCTCCGGAGAGTCCCTCGGTCTGCTCGGCGAGCTTCCTCGCGGAGACCTTCTTGTCCACGTTCATGTGACCGATGTGGATGCTGAAGATCTGCGTCCTAGCTTCCACGTCGGGGAGACCGACATCGATGATACGGTCGAATCTTCCGGGCCTCAGGAGTGCATCGTCCAGGATATCGGGCCTGTTGGTCGCTCCGATGATCTTGACGTCCTTGATCGCGGTGAATCCGTCCATCTCCGAGAGGAGCTGCATGAGGGTCCTCTGGACCTCCCTGTCTCCGGATGTCGCGACGTCGAGCCTCTTTCCTCCGACGGAATCCAGTTCGTCGATGAATATGATACTGGGTGCCTTCTGCTTCGCCAGGTCGAACAGGTCGCGGACGAGCCTTGCACCCTCTCCGATGTACTTCTGGACCAGTTCGGATCCGACCAGTCTGATGAAGGTGGCGTTGGTCGCGTTCGCGACAGCCTTGGCCATCAGGGTCTTTCCGGTTCCCGGAGGCCCTACGAGGAGGACTCCCTTCGGGGGTTCGATACCGATCTTGGCGTAGAGTTCGGGCCTGAGCAGCGGATCCTCGACGGCCTCACGGAGCTCCAGCATCTGCTGCTTGAGTCCTCCGATGTCGTCGTAGGTGACGTTGGGCTTCTCCAGCACCTCGGCTCCCGAAACGATCGGGTCGACGGATGCGGGGATGACCTCCATGACGGCCAGGGTCTGCTTGTTCAGTGTGACCCTGGATCCCGGGATCAGTGTCTTGGGGTCGATGTAATCGGACAGTGCGACGACGAAATCCGGTCCTGTAGAACTCTTCACGACAACACGGTTGTTGGGGAGGATATCCCTGAGGCTTCCGATGATGAGCGGAGGAGTCTTGAGCCTCTCCATCTCGCCCCTGAGCCTCGCCAGGTCCTTCTGGAGCCTGAAGAGTTCCCCTTCAGCGTAACGCTTCTCGTTCTCCGCGTTACGAAGGTCCTCTACAAGCCTTACGTTTCTGTCTTCCAGAGTGACGATCTTAGCTTTGAGTTCCGCGACCTCGTCAGTGAACGTCTGATCGAGGTCCTGTCTATCGATTATGGTCTCGTCGTTGCTCATTGAACCGTCATAAAGTTCGGCTACAATATAATAATGCGCTTGAATCCTTCGATTATCTTACCATTATTGTTATTTACAACCGCTCCGATTGGTGACGCATGATCTGCGAAATGTGCGGAAAAGAGGTCCCCCTGACCAAGACGGTCATAGTGGAGGGAAGCAGGCTGAACGTGTGCCCCAACTGCGCCAGGTTCGGAGAGGACTACAGGTCCAACCAAAGCGGTGCCCCGATATCCTCGTCCGTCATAGACCAGAGGCTCGAGAAGCGCGAGAAGAGGATGAAGACCAAAGACATCTACGCCGGCACGTCATCCACCGAGCTCGTCGACGATTACGGCGGGGTCATCAGGGAGGCCCGTGAGGCCAAGGGAATGGATCTCGAACAGTTCGCCGCGTCCATCCTCGAGAAGAAGGGAACCATCGCCAAGATCGAATCCAACTCGCTGGTCCCCGATGATAAGATCATCAAGAAGATCGAGAAGGCATTGGGAATCAAGCTCACCGAGACCGTCCAGTCGGGAGTTTCCGTCGGTGGCGGGAACAACAGCAACAAGATGACCCTCGGCAACTTCATCAAGAAGGAGTGAAACTTTATTTTTCAAACTCTGGCACACAGCCTTCGTGTGTCAGAGATTCATTTTTATCGATTCTATTCACGGCCATCGTGCCATGTTGATGCTAATAGAAAGTAGAGTATGATTCATGGTCTATTCAGACCATGCCGAAAATCGGCATTACGGGAGACATCCTTCGAGTAATCTGTCATTTCACAACGGAGGTTAGTAGTTTTATAATCCGTTGGATGATAATTCCATGCTATCATTACAGCCGGTGGTCCGTTGGAATTCGGCAAGTCGAACGTATTGGTCGTCCTGATCCTGGGAGAGATGATGTATGGGTTCGTAGGTCTATTCTCCCGTTATTTCTACGACCTTGGAATGAGGTCCATCGACATCACGTTCCTCAGGCTGTTCACTATCACCGTAGTGCTCCTCATCGTGCTCCTGATAGCTAAGAGGGAGCTCCTCAAGGTCAAGCCCATGGACCTTGTGTTCTTCGTATCGTTCGGAGTGTTCAAGCTCCTTGCCGATGTGTTCTACATATTCTCCATAGACTACATCCCTCTGGCCCTGGCATCGGTGCTTCAGATGATGTTCCCGTTCTACATCATCGTGCTATCCCTTCTCCTGTTCAAGGAGAAGATCGACCTCAAGAAGCTGGTCGCGATCCTTGTAGGTTTCATTGGATGCACGCTCATAACCGGGAATCTGTTCGCAACCGGAAAGATAGAATCCATGGGTATAGTGGCGGCCATGATATCCGGACTCGCACTGTCGGTGTACGTCCTGGGAGGAACGTTCAGTTTCAAGAGAGGGTACCATCCTGCCACGTATCTGCTGTTCAGCGCCATGCTGAGCGATCTGATAGCCCTTCCCTTCATCCAGCATGATCTTGTGATCGAGACGATAACGAGTCTGGATGTCATACCTCTCATCATGGGGCTTGGTATCGTCGCATCCCTCATCCCCATGTTCATAGAGGTGTGGAGCGCAAGATATCTGTCCCCAACGGTAATATCGATAGTCTCTATGGTCGAGGTCGTATCCGCGGCGATCATAGGTGTCGTGGCATTCGATGAGGTCTTGGACATCTTCAACATATTTGGAATCGCTCTCGTGCTCTCCTCCATTCTGATAATCAACATCAGGATAAGCATCAAGGCCCAGAAGTACTTCGAGGAGCATCCAGAGGTAGTGGAGAGACTCAAAGAGGAATACGGCCCTAAACGTTCCGATGGCCCTGATCAGGAATGAGCTCCGCTGATCCCGGCATATACTTTGCCGATATATGGGGAGATGTCCACACCGTTGTCCCTGAGAACTATCAGCGCTGCGGCGGCGATATCGATGCCCAGTTTCTTTTGGATCTTGGTGCAGACCGGGACGAAATCTCTGGTCTGGATGCCGTTGGAGGTCGCCACATCCATCAGGATATGGAACATGTCCGGTTCGGTCTCCTTCTTCGATTCGTAGGTCTCGACAGAGCTGGAGCGAATGAGCTCGTTGACATCCTTGGAAGGCTTGTAGGCTAGAGGCAGGTCGATGCCGCTCAGGTCCGAGGATGCGCGGATGTAATCGCCCTTCTTCTCCAATATCCCTTTGGCAAGAAGAGTCCTCAGCAGGAGCTTGGCATCCGACGGTGACATCCATTTGAGCTCCAGGGAGGATATCATCACGAACTCATCAGAGGTTGTAACGTCCTTCCCTATGCTGCGGAAGAATGCGGCAGCGCAGACTGTCAGCTCATCGGTCATGCTGTCTGCAACGATTAGTCCGTAATTAGGCTTTACGGGACATTTGTTAATCGGTATAATCGATGTCTTCGCTGAATTGATTGTTACTATTAAGATTATGAATTGTTTTCTTCATGACAAACTTGTGTTTAAATATAACAAAATCATTGGATTATCATCCAAGTAAGACCCATGAGTCGGCTGCAAGTGCGCGGCCATTATGTCTCATGGGCAATGGATATTTTGTCTTTGATGATGGCTAAGAATTCGTCATTCCCGTGTTCATATTTTTCGCGAATCGAACCTGATACAAAATCTGCAAGCTGGACAGCCTTGTCTGATGAAGAATTGACTTTTCTAACAGATTTAACATTATGATTCGATAGATTATCTTTAACCATCTCTGTCAGTTTTTTCATACTGATGCAGAGATTTTCGTCAAAATTCAGATTAACGTCTTTTGTTAATACAGTTTTATCGATTAGGGGTAATATCTCTCTTATCGAAGCCCTGTATAAGTCACAGTTACGTACATCGCTGTAAAGCTTCGATTTTTTCTTATCAATGACTATGAAGACGATAGAAACAGAACTACTTGATAGCGCATTTAAAATCTCCATTTTTTCATCTGTATAAGAGTGACTGAATTTTACTTCAAACGAGGAACCTTTCTTTTTGGTTTTTCTCTTCCTTATTTCATCAAGAAGTTTGAAAGGTTTGTTCAGATCGCTTGTGCGCTTCACAATCAGGGCAGACATCACAAAGTATCTGTCTTGTGAGCCGACATTTCCTGACTCATCTAAAGATACTGTTGATGTCATTCGATCACGATGTAACAAGAATCAATACTCGATAGATATTGTTATTGCATCGGCGTCTGTCTTCTGAGCTGCGATCATGGAAACAGTAGGCGGTTTTTTTGTATACAATTACTAAGTATAGCCATTGAAACAATGAATATGGTAGTGTCGAACCGTTTTTATCTCTCATCAATTTGCACCCATCTGCAATGGCCGATCTCGGAATACTTTGGGTGATCCTTGCAGGATTGATGGAACCTATTTGGATGGTGTCGCTCCAGAAGTACAACAAATCGAAGAACCTCCTCTGGGGCGCAGTGGTCCTGGCGTTCATGTTCATCGGTCCGGCCTGTCTCTCCATGGCGACCGAGGGCACCCTGCAGGTCAGTATAGCATATGCGGTGTGGGTGAGCATAGGCACGGTCATGACCACACTGGTCGGATGGATATTCTACAAGGATCCCCTCGACAGGTACACGATACTCTACATAGCGATGGTCGTAGTAGGCGTCGCTGGATTCGATCTGGTGGTAGGATGAACAGAGCATGGCTTTGGGTTATTGCAGGGGGCATCGTCGAGGCCATCTACACTACGTTCATGGGCCTTGCCGAAGGCATGACGGATATTCTGTACACTGTACTAGGTCTCTCGCTGAGCATTGTGGGCACCATCCTGCTCAACGGAGGGCTCAAGCGCGGTCTTGCGATGGGGTCTAGCTATGCTGTATGGGTAGGCATCGGTGTCGTGGGTGCCGCAATAGCCGATGTCGTAGTCTTCTCCAACGGCCTCAACGTGTTGGGATACCTGTTCCTCGCCATCACGATGGGGGGCATCGTAGGGCTGAATCTCAAGAACGACAAGGCCTCGGATAAGGTCCCGGAATGAGTATCGAAAGACGGCCCTCGCGCGCGCGTTTTTTGATATATGTACTAACAGTAAAAATAAGGGGCCTGCAAACCTTTATAATCAAGACTAATCTACACGGCTCTATCCTGTATGGTGACTTATATGGAAGCACACAGTAAGTACACAAGATTCGAGAAAGCAAGGATCATCGGAGCGAGGGCACTGCAGATCTCATACGGAGCGCCCGTACTCACGGACTATCCGGAGGATATGCTTGACCCGATCGATATCGCCATGCTGGAATTCGACAAGGATCTCATTCCGATCTCTGTCGTCAGGAACTGAATAAGAGGTAATAATCATGAGCGAAGAGGAATCATATGTAGCACCGGGAACCGATCTCCTGGTGGAAGAGGACATCTACCTGACATCTGGAGTTCACATCGGAACACAGCAGAAATCCGCAGACATGAAGGATTTCATCTACAAGGTCAGGCAGGACGGACTGTACGTCCTTGATGTCAAGAAGACCGACGACAGGCTTAGGGACGCAGCTTCCTTCCTGGCAAGGTTCGACTCCAAGAGGATCCTCGTCGTCTCTGCAAGGCAGTACGGACAGAAGCCCGCAAGGGAGTTCTCCAAGGCAATCGGAGCACCCGCATTCGCAGGCCGTTTCGTCCCCGGAACACTGACCAACCCCTTGAACCCCGCTTTCATCGAGCCCGAGGTCCTGGTCGTCACCGACCCCGCAGCCGACAAGCAGGCACTCAACGAGGCACTCAACCTCGGAATCCCGATCGTCGCACTCTGCGATGCCAACAACGAGACCAGGAACGTCGATCTCGTCATCCCCACCAACAACAAGGGAAGGCGCGCACTCGCATGTGTCTACTGGATCCTCGCCAGGGAGCTCCTCACCAAGCGCGGTGACCTCAAGGACCCCAACGACTTCCAGTTGTCCATTGACGACTTCGAAGCAAAGCTCGTCTGAGCTTCTCAAACTCATTGCCCCTTCGGGGGCATTTTTACAATTCAATTATAAAGAAAGGGTCTTTTTTTCTAAAGGAAAGACTGTATAGGATTCATCCAACCTATTTTAATCGTATATAAAAGCGAACGGATACAAAAAATTCTAGCCAGACATTAGAAAAAGTGTCCATTTTAATTGCTTACAACCCATCTATGCAATCTAACAATTGGATATAACAATCAAAAGTTATTTATAGAAATCAAGCATAGTATACTGTTGCCTAATACATCACAAACTCCATGAGTAAGTGTAGCGAGTAATCGCTTAGGTCCATGTACCGTCCGTCAAGGTCGGGTGAGAAACGAAGAGGACCGAGTACCTCCATATGGAGGGAAAGGGTTGCTCGGCTGTCGACGCTGAGTCGTCGGGTAGGCTGAAGTTTCTGCATGGTGCAGCGCCAAGCGCATGACAGCGCGTCGCCCGTATGGGTGGAGACCGGGTTCGAGTCCTGGTTGGTTGTTGCGAAGCCGCAATCCGCGCATAGCGTACGTATATGGCATCAGCCATCATGACACTGTGTCATGGTGGACCACCGTGGCAGTGCAGTCGATCCCTTTGGGGTCAGGCGGCTGCTTACGGTCAGACATATGCGACAGATCAGCACGTGAACGATGTGTCCCCATGGGTTGGGGACGTCCGGGGTAAAACCCGGAAGAACACTGGCTATGACAGCGGGTGACGCATGTATCGCTCAGGCGATGCGTGCGCCGTATTCCCGGTGGCAATATGTTGGCGCCCGCACCGTAAGGTGATGGGTTGTTGGATATGGCTCAAGCACGGTGACAGTGCAGCCCCGGTAAACGGGGAAGGTCGGGGGCAGAGCCCGATGAGATTTGTGCGCGGTATTGGATCAGCGTCGTATGTGGCGTGGTGTGCGAAACGGTTGCGTGTGCGTTTCCTGCAAAGGAGTGCAGCGTCATCATCATCGTGTGTCGCGGTTTGGGAGTGCCCGCCGTATGGTGGACGGTCTTGTGTCGCGTATCGCGTATACACATCGCGGTTTCGTCGTTCCCCTCGGGGTTCGGCGGCCCATACGGTTGCACGTAAACACATCATAAGTGTTTTGGTGCCCTGTGGCAGTGTGCTGTTGCTTGATCCGCGAGCAATCGTCGGCGTTCTTGGTTCCTGTCGGGAATCAAGACTGTCGCGTGAACTCGGTGCAGTGTGTGTTGCACCAGTGCCCGCAAGGGCGTTGGTGTGTGGAACCACATTGTTAGCGGCACCGTAGACATCGTGGTGCATATCCTGGTGTCACGGATCCGGGGTGATAAGGTCCTCCGGAATAAACTCCCGAAGTACAGGATGGGTAACCATCCTGTGCTCCGTACCCTCTTTGTGTGGGTAGGGCTCCGCATTAGCCAACGGCTGATGTGGAGTCAGGATTGACCTTATGTTCCTACTTTATTCTACGATTCTAACATTAATTTTATTAAACCAAGCCAATTCTTAATCATCATGATCATGGGTTTGGACATACTTGGTATCACCACCGTGCCCCAGTTAGTCCTTACTCTGATGCTCCTTTTCTACACTCCTTTTGCTTTCTATCAGCTCTTCCTTATCGATTACAGTATGCTGATGACCGATAGGAAGCTGTTCGATAGGCATGAGAAGCTGGAGGTCTCAAACAACGTCATCGTCGCAATCACCACCAACGGGATGGCTACTGATGTGGTCGAGAAGATCATCAAGAGGGTCAAGAGCTACAACGTGATCTCCGAGATTTTCGTAGTCAAGGAGGAGAGGGATACATTCGAATACAGCTGCAGGATGGTAACCGTCCCTTCGGATTACAAATGCCCCAACGGATCCCTGTGCAAGATGCGTGCCATGCAATACGGTATCGAGGCATTCCACGAGATGGGTTTTGGAAAGGAGACATACATCTGCCACCTGGATGATGACAGCA
Source organism: Thermoplasmata archaeon (assembly GCA_015063285.1). Taxonomy (NCBI): domain Archaea; kingdom Methanobacteriati; phylum Thermoplasmatota; class Thermoplasmata; species Thermoplasmata archaeon. The sequence goes on along the minus strand of SUST01000001.1, from coordinate 94,931 downwards.
TAATCGACAAGCCCTACCTGGAGTTCGTGAAATACTATCTGATCAGCGAAGGGGCGCAGGGATGCATAAGGCTCCGCGCGTGGGGAAGGCATCTGTTCTCGTCCCTTGCGGATATCATCAGGATCGCCAACTGCGAGGCGTGGTGCAAGAGATGCAACCATAAGAACCGCCCGCAGTTCGTTCACGGGGAGGGTCTGGTTGTCCGTGCCGATGTCGAATACGAGATCGGATGGGATTACGGGACATACGGTGCAGAGGACCTCATAATGGGGTTGTCGATCTCCAAGAAGTACACGTTCGCGGAGATCCCTGTCGGCCACATCTATATCGCTCCCCCAACATCCGTCAGGGATTATTACAAGCAGAGACGCAGATGGTTCTGGTCCCTGATGAACAACAAAGGCGTCGTCAGGAAGCTCTCGCTCAGGACTTGGCTGTTCTACATGTACATGTACATAAACGGAATCCTAGGACTACTGTGCCTGTGCCTGTTCCCGGTCCTGCTGTTCATGGCTCCGGGTCTCAGCGATTTCACCCAATTCATAGCGGTGATGAACATGGTATGTTTCTTTGGGTACTATCAGTTCGGTGCAACGTTCATGCATTCCGCATCCATATCGATAGCGATGTTCATACTGACGATTCCGGTGGCGTTCTATGACGGTATGACCTCGATATATGCTCTGATCAGGCCACCCGACTTCAAGTCGTTCGAGACCATCAAGAAAGTCTGATCTTGTCATCCTCTTCGCATTCTGGATTCTCATCCAGGCTGGAATTGAGAGGGTCGAACACCTGATCCTTGGTATAGATGACATATAAGGCGACGGCGACTCCGAAGATTATCGTTGCCAACATGAAGTATGAGGAGATGGTGCTGAGTTCATCTAGAACAATTCTGCTCTTGAGGAAAGATATGACGCACGCCGCTATGAGCATATTGGCGATGATGATGTCTATCAGCTGATGCTGCCTTATCTTCATGTTCTGAAAAAATCAGGAGTCCTGATATTTATTAGATATTATTTGTTAATACAACGATGTAGGGGGATGGACCCCCTACGTTCAAATGCGTTTGAGGTATCTCAGGTTAGGTTCGTAGACGAGTCCCTTGTCCATGAGGGTGTTGGAGACCTCTTCGAGCTCGATGCTGCTGATGCCCTCGGCCTCGGCCCTTCTCTCGAGCTCCTCCCTGGGCGCACCCTTGCCGTCGGTGTCCAGCTCCTCCAGGAGCCTGAGGATCATGTCCTCGAGCTGTGCGGCGTTGTTGCCTGAGCTCTCGCCGTTCTCGGGCATCTCTATCTCGTCGGGCTCGTCCGAGTAGTCCTCGGGGAACCCGAGGTCGACATCCCTGTCGGGGAGCAGCATCCTGAGGGCTGCCTGGATGGTCTTGAGGTACAGTGTGGAATCGGGCATCTGGCCGTAGTTGTCCAGTGCATATGTTATGCCGAATGCCTCGGTAGGGGACATTCCCGATTTGATCAGGTCCTGTTCGGTGGCATCCCCCATTCCGAGAACCTTCTTGGTGTCCTTGAGCCTCTTCCAAGTGGATTTGGCGGTCTCGAGGATCCATTCGTTGCGTACGGATTCGTCGATGGGGACGATGTGCTCCGGCCTGACGGACACGAAGACTCTCTGGTCGTCGGTGGTGTATGTCCTTACCCTTCCGACGGCAGCCACGAAGCTTGGGATCTCGATATCTGCTATGGCCGCGGAGGCCTCCGGCTGGAATCTTCCGACGTTGATGTAGAAGCTTCCGGACACGTCCTGTATCCTGGCCTTCCACATGGGTTCCTCTTCGCTCCCGATGTTCTCCTTCTCGGTCATGACGCCGGCGATGAGCACCCTGTTGATCTTCGCACCAAGCGGGGTGACGATGTAGGAAGGCTGCTTCTCCTCAGTTGCCTTGATCTCGAGGGTGGTGGAGTTCAGCTCGGTGGCGAACACCCTCCATGCGGTCTCCCTGGCGTTCATATCGCTGCCTCCACTTCGTCGAGGAGTTTGTTCGCTTCGGCCTGCAGGTTTATTTTCTCCAGGCTGGCGGTCTTGACTATCATGCTGGGGCCGTAGTCGTCGCTCATGACGTTGCCGGTCACCTTCACCCTCTTCATGAGGATCTTGCTGGTGATCTCCCTTCCGACGACGGCTTCGCCTTTCACCGCGGCCAGTCCGCGGGCGGCCTGGAGGGTCACTCCGGTGAGCTTCTCGGTGTCGTTCTTGTTAATGATGGCGCCGATGGCTCCGGTACCGTCGTCGATGACGACCTTGAGCCTCAGATCCATCACGCCTTCTACGATTCCGTGGGTGGTGCACGCGCCGTTGAGCATGGAACGGTTGCACTGGGGGCATCTCCTGATGATACCGCTTCCCTGGCGGACGTCCACGACCAGACCTTCCAATGTTATGTCCAGTCCGCCGCCTATCCTGGTGATCTCGTCGACCGTCTTCATGTTGGCGGATGTGTCAACGATATCGGTGACCTCATCCACGCGGCTCACTTCGCACCTGTCGCCCAGATTGAGCTGGGGGATGCCCTTCCATGACCTGATGTAGGCATTCTGGATGCACAGGGACTCCCCTTCTTTGAGGCCGAAGTCGCTCCATGCCGAGAACTGTATCTTCCCGGTGTCATCGGCGATGATTCCCGAGTAGACTGTCTTCTGTTCCCCTTTGGCAGTGATCTCCCTGGTCTCTACGGAGATTATCTTACCGGTGACCGTGACGCTGCCCATGCCTTCCTTGATCTTTCCGATCTTGATCTCTGTGGGTGCGGCTGTTATCTGCCTTTCGGGAAGGTCGATCTTCACTCCGTCGGCGGGTTCGACCTTACCGCGGTTGCCCAGATTGACCTGGGCCTTGTCGTTCCAGGTCTTGCAGTAGCAGTTCCTGAAGTGGTATACCGATCCTTTCGCGAGTACGAGCGCTCCCGGCTCCCAGACTGTGAAGGACACCGATCCTGTCTCGTCCGCAAGGATACCTGATATGATCTGCTTGGGCAGACCCTTGACTGTGATTTCCTTGTTGTCAACGAATACCACCTTGGCCGTGATGTCCACGTTCTGCTCCGAACCCGTGAGTTCGGAGATCTTCTTCACAAGTGAGTTGCCGGTGACGAAGGTGGCCGTGTCGGTCCCCCCGTACTTCCTTATGATGCCCCTTTTGGCGGCATCGATGTTCACGTGGTACTCGTTCAGATACTTGTTCAGCTCCGCGATGAGCTGTTCTTCGTCGATCTTGTCTCCGAGCACCCTTTGCAATTCCTGAATATGGGGTGTTAGTTCTTCCATTTCCATTGTATCGACTCCTTCCTTTCGGAGGGATATCTCATCATCGTTCCGATTGTATAAAAGGATATGAGGGAGGTCTCCGAAAGTACCCGAAAGTGCAGATAGCCAGATATTGAAAAGTAGTGTTAATTGTAGCATCGCTACCGGGCGATTCTCACGCAGCCTCTAACCCAGCGAAAGCGTATCCAGACATGTCCTTTTAAGCGAGATACTATTAAATGCGACAATCCCATTAATCGCTAATGGTACCCAAAGGTAAGATCGACGCAATCCTGGACGAATACGATCCGAAGGACATCACGATAGCAACTCTGTGCTCCCACTCGTCGCTGCAGATTTTCCATGGCGCGAGGAAGTTGGGCTTCAAGACCTTGGGTCTGACCATATCTCACAGCACTAAGTACTACGATGCGTTCCCCCTCGGAAAGCCCGACGAGATCATCAAGTACAAGGATTTCGAGGACATGGAGTCCCGTGTAGACGAGCTCTACGAGAAGAATGCGATCATCATCCCCCACGGTTCCTTTGTCGAGTACATGGGTTCCGAGAGGTTCGGCGATTATCCCGTCCCCTCGTACGGCAACCGTGAGGTCCTTAATTGGGAATCCAGCAGGGAGAAGCAGAGGGAATGGATCTCCGGAGCCGGCGTATCCATGCCCGAGATCATCACCGACCCCAAGGCCATCGACAAGCCTGTCATGGTCAAGTACAACGGTGCCAAGGGCGGTAAGGGTTACTTCATCGCCATGGACTACAACGGTTTCAAGATGGCAGTCGACCCCGACGAGTCATACAACATCCAGGAATACTGCATGGGTACAAGGTACTACATGCACTTCTTCTATGACCCTCTGAAGCATGACGGTTACAAGTGTGCCGAGGGCGGTTCGCTCGAGCTCATGTCCATGGACCGTAGGGACGAATCTAACATCGATGAGCTGTACAAGCTCGGTAACATAGACGATCTGAAGAAGGTCGGAATGTACCCCTCGTTCGTGGTCACCGGAAACACACCTGTGGTCCTCAGGGAATCTCTCCTGCCGAAGGCGTTCGACATGGCCGAGAAGGTCGTGGACAAGTCTTACGAGCTGTTCGGAGGAATGTGGGGACCGTTCTGTCTGGAGACCGTCGTCAACGATAAGCTGCAGTTCAAGGCCTTCGAGATCTCGACAAGGATCGTCGCGGGAACCAACCCGTTCATCTCCGGTTCCCCCTATGCCGACCTGATATATCCTGGAATGAGCACTGGCGCAAGGATGGCCATGCACATCAAGGAAGCGGCAGAGACCGGTAAGCTGAAGGAGATCGTCTCCTGATCAGTCCAGGTTGATCTCTCCTTCGTAGGTGCTGAGAAGCGTTTCGTTCTCTATCAGCTTGCGCCTTCCCCGATCAACATACACGGACACGCGGAAGTTCGTTACATCCTTACCTGTGATGGCCTTAATGGCATCAGATGCTTCTATGGGGGATAGTCCTCTTATCCGGACCAGTGAGAAGGAAAGAGCCTCCATGATGGACAGGCCTTCGATTGTGGTAAGGTTGAAGAACGGCTCTAAGATGTCTTTTTTTATCTGCTCAAACTCTGAAACCAACGGATCACCAGCGGTATTTTATACTCCCCATTGACTATTTTTATTATGCGAGAGTGGATGACGGCTCCCGGAGGAGCCGGGTCAGTTAGGCTGACCAATCCTTGACATCCTTCACGGGATATCAACGATAATCAAGACTTCATCTGTCATGATTATCAACATAGAACCGACAGTAAGTGGTTCCATAAGGATGCAGAGCATCGATTTCACCTCCCACCAACGGTTCCGGCGCCGAGCAATTGGTCTGCCCGGCGTCCCGGACTTACCGTATTCGGCAATTATCCTATTTAGAGTAATTTTATTTAATTATTTTTATGCGCCGTCATTCTAGTTATTCTTTTTATCAGGATTGTACTCAGGAGCGGTCAAACAGATGGTCAATAGTTTGCGTTATTTGATTGATCTAATCGGATACACCACAGGGAACCCTTAGCTGTTAATCGCTACTTCCGCCTCTACCCTGTAAACATCACGGAGCATTTCTGGAGTAATTACTTCCTGAGGCGTTCCTGACGAGTACACCTCTCCATGATCCATAACAACTATGCGGTCGCAATACCTCGAAGCAAAATTCAGGTCGTGGAGCACCATGACGGTGGTCAATTCCCTCAGGGAATGCTCCTCTCTGATTATTTCGAATATGTCCAATTCCCTCTTAAGGTCCAGATTGTTCATGGGTTCATCGAGGATGATCAGGTCGGGGTCGGATACGAGACATTGGGCGATCATTACCATCTGGGCCTGTCCCCCGGACAGTTCGCCTACATTCCTGTCGGCAAATTCCTCTATCCCCAACTTGTGAAGCGGAGAATAAGCAAGGTCGATGTCGTCTTCCGATACCCTCAGCTTAAGTTCGTTAGCACGGCCCAGGAGCATGAACTCAAGTACGGTCAGATTGCTGATATGCGGTGTCTCTTGGGACATGTAGGTCATGTTGATCTTGTAAGGGTCTCTATGTATCAGGCTCTCTCCATCGAACGTGGCGGTGCCCGATGAAGGTTTGTGGACACCCGACAAGCACTTCACCAGTGTGGATTTTCCAGCACCGTTCGGGCCCAGTACGGCATTGATGCCTGTATCGAACTCCATTGATACGCCCTTCAGGATCTCCGTGCTGCCGTATGAGAAGCGGAGGGCGTCTACTTCCAGTTTCATGAGACCACCGCCCTCTTTCTCATTATGAGGTAAATGAAGAACGGTACACCGACAAGGGATGTAACGACACCTATCGGCAGCGATGCCACGTTTTCGAGGAATTTGCATATGATTGAGGCGATGAGTACCATTGCCGCGCCGCACAGTCCGGACATCGGCAGGAGGAATCTCTGATCATCGCCCACGAGCATGCGTGCGATATGCGGCCCCACCAACCCAACAAAACCTATCGTCCCCGTGAAGCTGACCGCGGTTGCCGTCACCAGAGATATCCCTATTATGATGTTACGCCTCAGTTTGGTCACGTCAATGCCCATGGAATTGACTTTGCTGTCCCCCATCTTCAGAGATGTCAGTTTCCATGCATTCCAAGCGAAGAGTGTCGCCACCAATACGACTACCAGGGCCAGTATCCCGATGTCGCTGTAGTTGTTATCCCTCCCGATACTTCCGAACATCCAGAACATGATGCTGTTGGCCGCATCTTTGTTCGATATCGATTGGATGAGGCTGACCAGAGATTGGAACAGGAACAGCATCGCCACTCCAAGCAGAATGGTCGTGGTCGGGTTGGCCGTTCTTCTGTTGATAACCGATGTGATTACCAGGCATATCATCATCGAGAATGCGAAGGCTAGTATTATCGTGGAATAATTTCCGAAGACGGTCGCTCCGAAACCGAATGCGATGGATAGCGCGGCACCGAATGAAGCGGCCGATGAAATCCCCAGGGTGTAAGGTTCTGCCAAGGGGTTGTTAAGCACCGTCTGCATCTCTGCACCGGCCATACCTAGAGCCAATCCGACGAGGAGCCCGAAACAGCTCTCAGGCAGACGGTAGTAATGCATGATCAGATATGTACTCTTACTGACAGAATCTGGATCGAAAAGGGCTTTAAGGCCCTCGATCGGACCCGCACTAAGGTTGATCAGCATGTTGGACATGAATGCGATGGCCACAGTGATCGCGGCAATGAGGATGAACAGCACCCTCTTCCTAGTTATGTTCCTGTACAGTGTGCGTCCGATCGTAGGGTCCATGTTTATCACTGCGTCACGTAACTGAATGTTCCGTCGATCTTCCAGGGCATGAACTTGTTCAATCCGGCTGTCAGGTCGGCGAGTTCCTTGTCCGAAACGATCTTCTCGTCAACAATGTTGGCGAGATCATAGAGGTCGTAAAGTCCCGCGAGACCGTTCCTCATCTCCCCGTAACGGAAGCATACATGTTTGTTCTTCACAGCATCAAGTTCGGACCATCCGTCACGCGACAGATACTCGTCCATGGCGGATTGGAGGGATTTCTCGTCCTTCTGTACGAAGTAGCCTGTGAGCTGTTTGTCCCCGTAATATGCAGTGGATATGATCACAATCCAATCGGCTTGGCACTCTATCATCTTCTCAAGATTGAATGAGAAGTTGTAGCCTCCGCCGTAATCGTTCTGGATGTTGTAACCGAGTATATCGATCTCCGGGAACCCGTATGCGGATACAGTTCCGTATGTGCCGGGTTCGACCGGGACCTCTCCATAGAAACGGATCGTATCGCCCGATCTGCCTGAAACCCTGTCCTTGACCATCTTCAGCTTCTCATCGTAGAATTTGACCATATCCTTCGCACGATCCTCCTTCTGCAGGATCTTTCCAAGAGGGGTGAAGTTCTTGTCAGCGATGCCTTCGGATAGGCCCCAGGTGTAGAACATGGTTTCGAAATAGGGTATGTCTGCTTTCTTCAGCATGTTGAAGAATCCATCAAGGGCTCCAGGGAAGTAGTCAATATAGGATTTTGCAAGCAGTACGAAATCGGGGTTCGTGTCGATTATGGCTTCAGATACAGAAAGAGGATTCGTAGAGAATCCGGAGAACATGTCTGGGCATTTTGGAAGTTTGCTCAGTTCGGGCCACGTCTTCTCTATATAGGATCCGAGCGACATATCCCTGGAGGATATGTCGGCAGGCATCATGCATACGATCTTGTCCCATCCTTCGCCATAGGCGGTTGCGAACATTTCCAAGGTGCTGACGTCGGTTATGGCCACGCGTTTGATCTCCTTGCTGATCGTTACTTTGTTTCCAGCGAGATCCTCGACGGTGAAGGCTTCGAAGGGCTTATCGGATGATCCGTTGTCATTTCCTCCGCTGACCGCCACAATAGCGATTGCAGCAACTGCAACCACTGCTATTAATGCGACAACAGGTATCAATTTACTATTCATTTTGTATTTCTCCAAATCAGTTTTGTTCGACTCTCTATTGGATGAATCTGTTTCTATTTTAGGCATGCCTAATATTATTAAATATTACCAAAACTTTGACAAAAATGGTGTCTTTTCTTGCCAGGAGATAGTTCGAAATACGGCTCGTATGAGAATCGGGCGGTCCACAACGACTTTGAGCGCACCGCGACTACAGACGGATTCCGGTATGAGATCCATAACAACGAAGGGGATGCAGTAGTCAGAACCAGGTTCTTCGAACCTTCTATAGGTATCTGCAAGGCATACTTTGATACTAGTAGTATATCGAACAGGAATGTTATCGGCAGGACCGACCTAATGGAATTCCATTTCCCGCTGTTCGGCAGATCCATCTACAAGACGGATTCTGCGCAGACACATTATCTTCCAGGGGTCGGATAGCTTTACAATCCACACTGGGAGAGAATAGATATGCTGATCCCGTCCAAGAGGCACAGATCGCTTGATGTTATCGTGGCCCCCGGAGAGTTCTATGTCAAGGGTTCCGATCCCCAGTCCACCCGGAAGATATTGGATGGCATTAAGGACAGGTACCGCATGAACAGCGGCAGGTGTTTTGAATTGGGTGACAGGGTAATGGTGGACACAATGGCAATATGGAAGGTACTGGACAGGGAGAACCCCGACCCCGAAACGATACATGTGTTGGTATCCGATCTGATAATGAGCCTTCATTCCAGCGATGAGGTGAATTTCGTCAAGGCACATACGCCGGCAGCGGCATCTCCCGAGGATGAATTGTGCAACATGCTGCAATCGAAGATCAATACAGAGGTCACGATCGACAGCCTGTGCAGGCAGTTGGGAATCGATGGTCCAGGAGCATGCAGGAGATTCGCTCGTATCTATGGGAAGACGCCGTATTCGTATCTGAAGTACTATCGTATGATAGATGCCGCAAGCACGATCCTTCTGGGGGAGAGGAGTATGGAAGAGGTGGGGAGATCTGTCGGTTATTCAGCAGAATGCAAGTTCGCAGAATCCTTCAGGAAACAGTTTGGGTGCAGGCCCAAACATTTCATCACCCAATATCATACATATTCATAATTGTGAAAAAAGAAACCATAATTGTTAGTCTTGCCTAAATTTTTATTAACCGATTATGACCAGTTTTTATCATGGGCAAAGAAAAGAAACCGAGTCGTATCTCGGAGTTCGAGAAATATGCCGAAGGCAGGCATCACCTTGTCATTCTGTCAATGGTCGGTTCTGCGATAAGCGCTATTCTCTCCGTGATACCCTTCTATTACATTTGGCTGATAGCTAAGGAGGCCATGGGTGCCGGCGATACCGAGCTGATGATAAGCTATGGCTGGTTGGCTCTGGCGTTCGCACTGATATCGATCCTTGTTTACATCATAGCATTGATGTTGTCGCATCTGGCAGCCTTCCGTATCAGCAAGAATCTGAAGAAAAAGATGATAAATCACGTCCTGTCGCTGCCCCCTGGAGCCTTGGACGAGGAAGGAAGCGGGAGAGTAAGGAGGACCATACAGGATTCAGTGGAATCCACGCATGAGTTCATAGCGCACAACCAGCCTGACCTGGCCTCGTCATATATCCTTCCGATAGCCATAATCGTGCTGTTGCTGGTGTTCGATTGGAGGCTCGGATTGGCATCGCTGATCCCCGTCCTGCTGGGGATTTACATCTCCATGTCTATGCTGGGAAGGTCATCGATGAAATACCATATGACGCAATGGCAGAATTCTCTGGCCGATGTCAACAACAAGGCCGTGGAGTATGTTAGGGGAATATCCGTTGTAAAGGTCTTCCAACAGACGGTCGATTCGTTCCAGAGTTTCAAGGGTTCTATAGACAATTACTCCGACTACTGTCTGGGCTACACAAAAATGGCCCGCAGGCCGATGTGCGAGTTCTTCACGCTGATAAACAGCTGCGGAGCCTTCATTGTGGCATTCGCTGTGATCATCATAGAATTCCTGGAGGACGGTGCGGTCTCCGGAGACCTAATCGCCAATGTGATCTTCTATGTCGTGTTCACACCCATCATATCTGTCCTGCTGATGAGGATAATGTTCTCGTCGGATCAGACATATAGGGTCGATGATGCGCTCATGCGCATAAACGAACTGCTGGCCATGAAGCCGTTGGATGAGCCTGCCGCTCCGAGGTCCCCTCAGGACTTCAGCATCGTCTTCAAGGACGTCCGCTTCTCCTATTCCGAGGAGTCTGCTCCTGCAGTGGACGGCGTATCCATCGAACTGAAGCAGGGAACAATCACGGCATTGGTCGGTCTGTCCGGGAGTGGAAAATCCACAATGGCGGGGCTGGCAGCAAGGTTCTGGGATCCCCAGGAGGGTTCAATTACTGTAGGCGGGATTGATCTGAAGGACGTCGGCAGTGATAATCTCCGCAAGATCGAGAGTTATGTCTTCCAGAACAACCATCTCATAAAGGGAACGCTGTCAGAGAACGTCCGCCTCGGCAGGCCCGACGCTACGGACGAACAGGTGGCCAACGCTCTGAAGCTCGCCCAGTGCGACGACATCGTTGCCAAGATGCCTGAGGGTCTGGACACTATGATCGGTCCCGGAGGGGTATATCTGTCCGGAGGAGAGGTGCAGAGGGTATCCATCGCAAGGGCTATCCTCAGAGATGCCCCCATCGTCATATTGGACGAGGCTACGGCATTCGCGGATCCGGAGAACGAGCACCTCATTCAGAAAGCATTCGAAGAACTGGCCAAAGGCCGCACCGTGCTTCTAATCGCACACCGTCTCACAACAGTTCGCAACGCAGACCAGATCTGCGTCATGGACCACGGAAAGGTGATCGAAACTGGGAAGCATGACGATCTGGTCCTATCCCAAGGCAAGTATCAGGCTATGTGGGAGGACTATCAGAAGGTCCTGTCCTGGAAGGTCAAGGGGGTGTCCGCATGAGCATCAGCAGTACACTGAAAAGGAAGTTCGGTCTTTCTGAAAAGGGCTGGAAGAACCTCAAGGGTGCTTCGATCTCAGCCACGATAACCAATTTCGTGCTCATGATCCCGATGATGGTCATCATAATGTTCATAGCGGACCTGATAGGCGATAACGAGTATGATTACGACCTGGATTTATGGATCTATGTCGCATTATGCCTTGGTCTCATGCTGTTGACATTCATCGTATACATGTATGAGTACCACCGCTGTTTCTTCGACGTATACAGCGAGAGCAAGAACGTGCGCATCGGGATGGCTGAGAAGATGCGTAAAATGCCGCTATCGTTCTTCTCACAGAAGGACCCTACGGACCTTACCGTCCGTATGATGGGCGACGTCTCCATGCAGGAATCGGCGCTATCCCACTGGGTCCCATCACTGATCGCGTCACTGATATTCACTCCGATCATCGGTATTATGGTCCTGGTATGGTCCCCAATAATCGGTCTTGCGATCGTCTGGCCTATACCTGTGGCGTTTGCCATGGTCGTATTCTCCTCTAAAATCCAGAGAAGGGAGAATAAGAAGAAGTTCGACAAGATGGAGAGGGTGACCGAGCTCATACAGGAATCCATAGAGTGCTCGGATGATCTGAAGGCCAACGACGCCCAGAGATCCTACATGAAGAAGGTCAACAAGGAGTTGGATGCTGTGGAAGGTGCGGAGGTGAGGTGCGAGCTCATCATAGCTCTATTCGTCGTCGGAGGACAGTCCGTCATGAAGATAGGGCTGGCCACCACTGCGGTGGTCGGAGCCCTGCTCTTTGCAGACGGTTCGATCCCCATGATAATCTATCTGGCAGCTCTGATCGTCGTGTCGCGCATATATGATCCGATAAACATCGCTCTCCAGAATCTTGCGGCCATACTGGTAGCAGAGGATCATTGCGAGCGTATCCAGGAGATCAACGATCTTCCGATTCAGTCAGGTACTGATGATTTCAACCCAGAGAACTACGACATAGAATTCAAGAATGTCGGTTTCGCCTACAGCGGGGGCAAGACGGTTCTTGAGGATGTATCGTTCGTGGCGAAGCAGGGAGAGGTGACGGCACTGGTCGGACCTTCGGGAGAGGGCAAGTCCACCGTTGCCAGATTGGCTACCAGATTCTGGGATGTTGACAAAGGCCAGATAATCCTGGGAGGGGTGGACATATCCACGGTCGATACAGAGGTCTTGATGTCCAAATACTCGATTGTCTTCCAGGATGTGGTCTTGTTCAATACCACCATCATGGATAACATCCGTATTGGCAGGAAAGGCGCCACTGACGAGGAAGTTCTGGCAGCCGCCAAGGCCGCACTTTGCGATGAGTTCGTATCCGCCTTGCCCGATGGTTACAACACCAATATAGGTGAGAACGGAGGCAAACTTTCCGGAGGCGAGAGGCAGAGGATATCGATCGCCCGTGCGATACTGAAGGATGCCCCTATCATCATCATGGATGAGGCCACCGCCTCCTTGGACACGGAATCAGAGAGCAGAGTGCAGGAGGCACTTTCCAGGCTGATAGCCGACAAGACCGTGGTGATAATCGCGCACCGCATGAGGACCGTTGAGGATGCCGACAAGATCGTTGTCCTGTCCGGCGGAAAGGTGGCGGAGATGGGAGCGCCATCGGAACTCAAGGAGGCCGGAGGAATCTTTTCCAGAATGGTGGACCTGCAGACCAATTCCGGTACTTGGAGTCTCTAAAACATTTTGGCGGGCGGTGCTCCAAAGGGCACTGCTCGCCCATTAATCCTTCCTCGAAACTATTATTATAACACTTTTTGATGCTGGGGTCAAGAAGTGTGTTAAGCAATGGTTTCCCAGAGGTTGCAAACGGTCCCCGCGTCAGGGACGATAGCGATATCGAATCTCGTCAGCCAGATGAAGGCCGAGGGCATAGACATAGTGTCCTTTTCTATGGGAGAACCCGATTTCACAACACCTTCCAACATTATCGATGCCGCATGCGATTCTCTGCATGCAGGTTTCACGCATTACACACCTTCTACCGGAATCCCGGAGCTCAGAAAGGCCATCGCGGATTACACGAAGAAGAACGACAATGTTCCGTGCGAGGCGAAAAATGTCCTCGTCACCCCTACCAAGCAGGCCATCTTCATGACCTGTCTGGCCTATATCGATCCCGGAGATGAGGTGATCCTTCCGGATCCGTCTTGGGTCTCTTACGAGGCATGCATACGCCTGGCAGGAGGGGTTCCTGTCTACGTCCCCACGAGGTTCGAGGACGGTTTCGTCGTGAATCCCGCTCTCATCGAGCAGGCAATAACCCCTAGGACCAGGATGATCATCCTGAACACACCGACGAATCCCACCGGTGCGGTGATTCCGAAGGACACGCTCAAGCAGATCGCGGACATTGCTATCAGCCATGATGTCATGGTGATGTCCGATGAGATCTACAGCGCCATCATCTACGAGGGACAGCACACATCGATGGCATCATTCCCCGGTATGATGGACCGTACCATACTCATATCCGGACTTTCAAAGACGTTCGCGATGACCGGATGGAGGCTCGGATGGGCGATCGCTTCCGAGGAGAATATCAAGAACATCAACAAGCTCCAATCACATTCCATCTCATGCTGTACTTCTTTTGTTCAGAAGGCTGCGGTGGAGGCCCTCAACGGACCTCAGGATTCTAAGATCAACATGGTCAAGGCGTTCAGGAAGAGACGCGATCTGGCACTTGATCTCATCAGGGACATTCCCGGCATGGAATGCAACACCCCTAACGGGGCATTCTACCTCTTCCCGAAGTACAACAAGGATATCCCCTCTGCGAAGCTCGCGGAGATCCTTCTCAAGGAAGGCCATGTCGCCGTCACTCCCGGAACCGCATTCGGACCCGGAGGAGAGGGATTCTTCAGGATCTCGTACGCAACATCCGAGGATCAGATCCAAGAGGGAGTCGCCAGGATCAAGAAGACCTTGTCGAGTCTCTGAACCGCTGTTAATGCCCAATGGCGCGACATATGTGCGCGCGTACTTGCGACCTTATTTTATAGGACGTGTTGGTTACACAACCAATGTCGCTTATGCGAATGAGGGAATAATCTTGAGTAGAACGCTGTTTACCGTCGGACCTGTACACGTAGAGGCCGCGACACTTCAAGCAATGACCAAACCTATGATCACACACCGCTGCAAGGAGTACAAGGAACTCCACGCCGGCATCGTTGAGAAGATCCAAAAGGCTCTCAACACGGATATGGACGTCTTCCTCGTCGGAGGATCCGCCACCGTCATGCTGGAGGCCGCAATCAGGAACGGTGTCAACAGCAAATCTCTCGGACTGACCAACGGTTCCTTCGGAAACAGGTCCATCGAGCTAGGACAGCTCAACGGAAAGGACGTCACGAAGGTGGAGGTCCCCTGGGGCAAGGCAATGAAGCCCGAGCACATCGCAGGAAAGGTCACCAAGGGCATCGAGGCCGTCCACTGGGTGAGCAACGAGTCCTCCACAGGAGTATTCAGCGATTCCCTGGCTTTGACCAAGGAAATCAGGGCCCAGAACCCCGATGCTCTCACCATGATCGATGCGGTCACATCCGCTTTCGCTATGGACCTGAAGGTTAAGGACCTGGATGCGGATTCTATCGTATTCGGAACCCAGAAGGCACTCGCCCTTCCTCCCGGACTCGCCATCATGCTGTGCTCCGAGAGGCTCCTCGAGAAGGCCAAGACCGTTCCCAACCGCGGATTCTACGGCGACCTTCTGAAGATCAAGAAGCAGGCCGATGTGGATTACGCCCTCACCACACCCCCAGTCTCCCTCATGTACGCATTGGACTACCAGCTCGACAAGGCCCTCAAGGAGGGAATGCAGAATAGGTACGCCAGGCACCAGGAGATGGCCGACATGGTCAGGAACTGGGCGGACAAGAAGCTCAACGGCGTGTTCCCCGAGGAGGGGTACCGCTCTAACTCCATCGGAGTGCTCAACAAGGGCGACATGGATTTCGACACATTCAATTCGAAGCTGAAGGCCAAGGGATACGAGATCTCCAACGGCTACGGCGATGTAAAGGAGAAGACGTTCAGGATCGGACACATGGGAGACACCACACCCGCTATGGTGAAGGAGCTCCTGTCCGCCATGGACGCCGTTCTGGAGGAATGAAAATGACAACCAAGATTCTGGTATCGGACCCCCTGGATGCAGAGGGACTGGAGATACTCAAGAAGTCCGGATTCCCCGTAGACGAGGTCTCAGGACTCACTGAGGACGAGCTGTGCGCGAAGATCGGGGACTATGATGCTCTCATCATCAGGTCCGGAACCAAGGTGACCAAGAAGGTCATCGACGCTGGAAAGAAGCTCCGCGTCATCGGCCGTGCCGGAGTAGGTGTCGACAACATCGACGTGCCTTACGCCACGGACAAGGGAATCCTTGTCATGAACACCCCTTCTGCGAACATCCTGTCCGCTGCCGAGCACTCCTGCGCAATGCTCTTGGCCGTCGCTAGGAACATCCCCTTCGCACACGAGTCCATGCACAAGGGCGAGTGGAAGAGGTCCAAGTACACCGGAGTCGAGCTCAACGGAAAGACACTGGGAATCATCGGTGTCGGCCGTGTCGGAGGAGAGGTCGCAAAACGCATGAAAGCGTTCAACATGACCATGATCGGATACGATCCCTTTCTTCCCAAGGAGGTCGCCGACTCCCTCGGAGTCAGGCTCACCACCTTCGAGGAGGTCATCAAGAACGCCGACTTCATGACTATCCACACACCCCTGCTCCCCGAGACCAGGAACATGATCTCCCTGCCCCAGTTCAAGATGATGAAGCCCAACGCGAGAATCGCCAACGTGGCCCGCGGAGGAATCGTCAACGAGGACGACCTGTACACGGCACTCAAGGAGAAGATCATCGCAGGTGCAGCTTTCGACGTATGGTGCAACGAGCCCCTGACCGACGACGAGAAGAAGCTCCTTGAGCTGGACAATCTCGTCACCACACCCCACCTGGGAGCATCCACCGTGGAGGCACAGGAGAGGGTCGCAATCGAGGTAGCGGAGCACGCAGTCATGTACCTCAAGGACGGAATCGTCTCCAACGCCATCAACGCTCCCCGCGGATCGCTGGACAGCGAGACGGAGCCCTTCATGCCTTTGGTCAAGAACATGGGTTCCATCATTCAGCAGATCGTCGGCAACCACCCGCTCAACAAGCTGGAGATCTCCTACTGCGGAAACCTCTCGAAGAAACAGACCAAGCTCCTCACCGTCACCACCGTGATCGGATACCTGGAAGGGGTCATCGGCACAGCCAACATGATCAACGCCATGCCCGTCGCGAAATCCAAGGGAATCGAGATCTTCGAGTCCACCAAGGACGACGCCAAGGATTACGCCTCCCTCGTGGAGATGAAGTTCACATACGACGGAAAGTCCCGCAGCATCAGGGGAACCGTCATCGGCGGAAAACCCAAGATCCTCGGAATGGACGACTATGTCACCGATATCTCCCTGGCCAACAGGATGATCATCCTGACCTACAAGGACACCCCCGGAGTCATCGGAGCCGTCGGAAACGCCATCGGAGAGGAGGGCATCAACATCGCCCACATGGCAGTCGGAAGGTCAAGCGGAAAGGCGACCATGTTCCTGACCATCGACGGAGACGTCCCCGAGGATGTCGTCAAGAAGGTCGGAGAGAAGGTCGGCGTCGAAGAGATCCACTACGTCAAACTCGAGTGATAGCATGACAATCGTCACAGTCGATGACCTGACCCTTGCGATCAAGAACAGCATTGACGATTCCCACGCCATGGTGGAGGAGCAGGCCTACGAGCTTGCCCACCATGTCCTCAACTTCTTTGGATACTCCGACAGGATCATAGACAACGTCCTGGAGCCGGAGGACCGCGATGCATTCTACATGCTCGAGGACGGAGGGATCCTCACCACAGAGAGGGAGGAGACCACACTCTACGACGGAAGGGAGTGGAGGATCCACTACTGGCTGTTCAAGAGGGACAAGATCGCCGATCTCATGGTCAACGCCAGAAGGAAGGAGAAGGACGACAGCGAAGAGGAATTCGTCTATTCCGACCTCCCCGACGACGTATGGCAGAGGGGCGGCGGAGAAGCCGAGTGAAAATGGATTACTTCCCTTACGAGTACCGCCCCGGCCAGAAGGAGCTTGTGAGCTTCATCGACCGTACGGTCCGCGACAGCAGATGCGCGGTCATCGAGGCCGGGACAGGTACCGGAAAGACGATCACATCGTTATGCGGTGTCCTGGGCTATGCCAAGGACCATGATATGAAGGTCGTCTACCTCACAAGGACCAAATCTCAGCAGAAACAGGTCATCAGGGAGTCAGCCGCCATCGGCAACGGCATCCTGTGCGTAGCGGTCCAGGGCCGTTCGGCCGCTTCCTGTCCCATGATGAGGGACGATCCCGATCTCGCGTCGGGTAATGCCGAGGAGATATCGAAGCTCTGTTCGGTCTACAAGCGCAAGTCAGGCGGTGTCTGCCATTGCAAGTTCTACAGCGGCATCGAGGAGACCGATGTCGAGCAATGGGTGGAGATCATCCGCCAGCAGCATCCCGACCCTGAGGATTTCTCCCGCATGTGCGAGGATACGGGCATCTGCCCGTATGAACTGATGAAGCTCATCCTCCCGTATGCGGATGTCATAGCGGTCCCGTATCCCTTCGTCTTCATGCCGATGGTCCTCGACCGTTTCGTCGAATGGATGGGCGTACCCCTTTCGAGGACGATCCTCATCGTGGACGAGGCCCATAACCTCCCTGATTATCTGCGCGATGTTCAGACCTTCGAGTACAGCGAGCACGCCATGGACCTCGCCGCCAAAGAGGCCAAGGAGCATGGCGACTTCGAGCTGCACGAGGGGATCACAGTAACGGATCTCGTAGCGGTTCTCAAGGAGATACTGGCTCATGCGGAGAAGGAGTATCTTATCGATGAGGACGGGATGCTCCCACCGTACTTCTTGGAGGACGAGCTGATGAGCCGTCTCGGAGTCAGTTCTGTGACCATCTCCCGCATGTGCAAGTCCATGGAGGAAATTGGCGACGGAATCATGGAGAAGAAGAAGGAGCGCAAGAAGCTCCCCCGTTCCTACATACATTCGATGTCCCGTTTCATCCGTGCATGGATCGATGGCGACGAGGACAACTACGTCAGGCTGATAGTCAAGGAGAAGGACAATCCCCTCTTCCAAGCCTACTGTATGGATCCCTCGGGAGCCGCCGGCCCTCTGATAGACTGCTTCTCATCGATACACATGTCAGGTACACTCCAGCCTCTGGACGCTTACGAGACGGAATTGGGTCTGGACAGGGTGAACAAGCTCTGTCTCGACGGGATATTCCCCAAGGAGAACCTCCTCACGCTCTATACAGATAAGGTCTCGATGAAGTACGAGGAGAGGGAGCTCCCCCAGAACTACGATACATTAATGCAGATGATCGTGGACTGCGTCAATGCGGTCCGTGTGAACACTGCGATCTTCTTCCCGTCCTACGGTTTCATGGACAAGATGGTGGATGACGGTCTGGTCAGGTATCTGAACAGGGATGTGGTCTACGAGCAGAGGGGCATGTCGCAGCCTGAGCTGATGAGCGTATTCGAGAACTTCAAGACCTCCGACGGCGGCGTGCTGTTCTGTGTGACCGGAGGAAGGATCAGCGAAGGTCTGGACTTCCCCGACAAATCCCTGGAGATGGCGATTCTGATCGGTATCCCATATCCAAAGCCCACCGCGAAGATGAGGGCCATGCGCAGATACTACGACATCAGGTTCGGGGACGGCATGAAGTACACCTCGACGATCCCCACCGTCAGGAAGATGAGGCAGTCCATCGGAAGGCTGATCAGGTCCGAGACGGACAGAGGTGTGGCCATAATCATGGACCGCAGGGTCGCCGGTCTGAAGGATATCGACGCGGAGCTCTGTCAGGACATCCCTTCCAAGGAGAGGGAGTTCTTCAGTTATTCCAAGTATGACCTCTGAAAGGCTGAAAGTTCCTTTTTTTCAACCATATTATCTACTAAAACCCCGATTTGGACTCGATGTGGACTGGAATTGACTTCCTGCTTGTCCTACAGGACCTAAGGCTGTCCCTGCCCGATTTCGTCACGGACTTCTTCAACATCCTTGCGCGCCAGGAGTTCCAATATTTCATCCCCATACTGTTGGGAGCGGTCTTCCTCTGGTGCTTCGGCAAGAGGGAGGGAGAGTTCCTCCTCTTCAGCTTCACATTCTCCAATCTGGTCGGATATCTGGCCAAGAACATTGCGAAGGTCCCCAGGCCGTGGGACATCGATCCAGACATCCAGCCCACCGCGGAATCCAAGAAAGGGGCTCCCGGATATTCGCTTCCCAGCGGACACACGACATCTTCTGTCTCAGGCTACGGTACCGCGGCCTATCTGTCAAAGAATACCATTCTCAGGATATTGTTCATAGTTATGGCGGTGCTGATCCCCTTCTCAAGGATGTACCTCGGTGTGCACACGCCGATGGATCTCATCGTGGCGATCATCATTGTCGCAGCGGTGTGCTTCGTCAACTACAAGATACTGGCCTGGTCCCATGAGAGCGAGAGGAACCGCATGTATGTGCTGGTGGGCTATCTCATCGTGGCCATAGCGTTATCTGTCGCATGCGACCTGACCGCAGGCAAGTTCCTGTCCAACAAGATGGCCGGACTCAGCGTCGCCATCCCACTCTGTCTGCTGATCGAGGAAAGGTTCGTCGGTTACGAGGTGCCCTCGGCATCCCTGAAGGACCGTCTGACCATCGCCATACCCGGATTGATCGTCGCCTTTGTGCTGATGGAGATCCTTGTCCGCATCCACACTTACGGGGTGATCGCAAGCACCTCGGCCGCTGCGGTATTCATAATTCTCGTGTATCCGTACCTGCTGAAGAGGTACTCGGGCAGGTCCGCATGAAGGAGATAAGGCTTATCTACTAAAGGGAAGGTAATCCAGCCATGGAGATAACCGTCGATCCCGAGGTCGAACAGCTCATCAAGGACGCAGGCTGCGATTACCGCGTCTGCACAGCATGTCTCGGGCCAGCACTCGTGCCTACATCTGTGAAAGGACCTAAGGATACCGACATCCAGATACCGATAGGCAATAACGTTCTCTACATCTCCAGATATGTCGCACGCTACATCTCGAAGGTCACCATCGACATGGTCTATGATGACGATGAGATCGATGCCTGTCCCGCGTTCCCTAACAGGTACCACGGATATCAGTGATATAACACGGCGCCGTCGGCGCATTCCTTAGCGAGAGCATCCAGATCGATCTTCTCGCTCATTGTGAGGACCTTTTCGGGATTGGCCTCGGTGATGGGCCTGGTCGGAACGATCATGCATCCCGCGGTCTGCCTTATCGATATGTCGAAGAGTCCGGTCTCCTTCGAGATGTCGATGATTTCCAGCTTGTCCAGGCCTATAAGTGGCCTGACGACGGGGAAGTTCAGTCCTAGATTCTCCGATTTGATGTTCTTGAGGGTCTGCGAAGCGACCTGTCCCAAGGAGTCACCCATGATGATCCCGGAGGCACCGAGCTTCTTGGCCAGTTCTCTGGCGGTCCTCTGCATTACGCGCTTGCACATGACGCATTGGTAGTGATAATCGCAGTTCTCC
Organism: Thermoplasmata archaeon; assembly: GCA_015063285.1. NCBI lineage: Archaea > Methanobacteriati > Thermoplasmatota > Thermoplasmata > Thermoplasmata archaeon. Next base: position 74,035 of record SUST01000001.1, on the reverse strand, counting down.
TTGATCCTTTCCTGATTCGCACCGTGGTTGGCGATGTAGAGCGGGAATTCCTTTCCTGTGACTGCCCTCAATTGGTCAGCCAGAGCGGTGACGACGTCCAAAGAGCGGTCGTCGGTGTACGGACGGTTGTCCATGTGGAGAAGTATGACGTCCGCACCGCGCTTGCTCATAATGTATGAAGCGACCGGCGAGTCGATGCCGTTGGACATCAATGCGACTAGCTTCATCAGAGTTCCACGTCGCCATAATCGTCGGCGAGCTTCCTGGGCATGGCATACTTGCACTCGGGGCAGTACAGACCGTCGCCCTTCTTGCTTCTGATCATCTCGGTCTTGCATTTGCTGCACTGTGCCCTGATGACTCCGAGGTGGTCGTCCTTGGTGGTCAGCTGAAGAGCTGGCTTGATGGCTGTGACCCTGGCCCTGATGTAGTCTCCCTTCCTGAGCTCCTTGGCGACATCGTCGGTGTAGCCCTGGGAGATCTTCGAAACGTGAATGGTGGCGTATGTGTCTCCGCCGAGTCTCCTCTCGACTCCGTCCTTGACGAAAACATCCGCGGTAGCCATGGTGCTCCTGATGTCACCTACGACTCCGTAGACGATGTCACCGACTGCAAGGATGTTTGGTGGATTGGGGGAGATGACCTTTGCGACGCACTCTGCATCGTCAAGTACGAGCTCTCCTACCTGTGAAGCGTAAACGATACCGTTCTCAGCGAATGTCCCCTCTGCGGCCAGATACTCTTCTTCCGAGGCCACTTCCTCTCCGGGGAACACGAATTTGGATTCTGTCATTGAAATCACCTTATGTTGACGACCGCGACGTCAACCGTCTTCTTCGTCTTTGTATGGAATGAAAATGTATTATGGATGTCGTACTTATAAATTTTAGAGAATGCGACAGTGCGTCCACGTTTCTCCACATACTCCGTTATGAAGTCCAGGGTGTTGGCCATGTGTATGGAGTAGACGCATTCCGAGAGCTCCATGGCCCTGTCGAGGAAGGGTCTGTCCGCATTCCTGTTCTGACATCCGAAGGGAGGGTTCATGAAGATGGTGTCTGCCCCTTCTTCTACATTAATAATATCTATATTATGGAATGAGACCTCGGCACCGAGGTCCTTCTTGTTCTGTTCCGCCACCCTGAGAGCAGATTCCGATATGTCGAAGCCATCCACCTGGGCGGCACCGAGCATCCATGCGCCGATGGAGAACATACCTGTTCCGCATCCAAGATCCACCACTTTGAGGTTCTCTATATCCCCTTTGGAGTAGGCATCGAACAATATGTCCGCCGCTATGGTAGCGGGTGTCATGTACTGTTCTAGGAACGGATCGGGATCCTCGAAGTTCCTGACCTTCTGCAGGCCCATCTCGAGATCCTTTTTCTTCATCATTTCGGCTCACCGCCGGACTTCCGCCGGCATCCGTCGTTACAGCCTGCCACTATAAAATTACGAATCCCGAAAAGACTGTTGACCGACATCCGACACGGATTTTTCTGATTTGTGCGACTGAAAACAAATCACGTACATCAAGAAATTTTAGATAAGTTTATTTTTTATTTGATGAGAAATATCAGCCGAATCGCAGGAAAAATGAGTATTTCTGTTACCACAGGTGAAAACTATGGCTATCAAGAACAAGTATCTGAAGGAAGTCTACGCAGATCTCGAGCAGCGCAACAAGGATCAGCCCGAGTTCCTACAGGCAGTCAAGGAAGTCCTGGAATCCCTGGAGCCCGTCGTCAAGGCGAGGCCCGAACTCCAGGAGGCCGGAATCATCGAGAGGATCGTTGAGCCCGAGAGGATCATCATGTTCCGTGTTTCATGGGTAGATGACAAGGGCAAGGTGCAGGTCAACCGCGGATACCGTGTACAGTTCAACTCGGCCATCGGACCCTACAAGGGAGGTCTCAGACTTCACCCGTCCGTCAACCTGTCCATCCTGAAGTTCCTCGGATTCGAGCAGATCTTCAAGAACAGCCTCACCACACTCCCCATCGGAGGAGGAAAGGGAGGATCAGACTTCGACCCCAAGGGCAAGTCCGACGCAGAGGTCATGCGCTTCTGCCAGTCATTCATGACAGAGCTCGCCAAGCACATCGGTGCAGACACCGACGTCCCCGCAGGAGACATCGGAGTCGGCGGAAGAGAGATCGGATACATGTTCGGTCAGTACAAGAGGCTCCAGAACGAGTTCACCGGAGTCCTCACCGGAAAGGCAATCCCCTGCGGAGGATCCCTCGCAAGGACAGAGGCAACCGGATACGGTCTCTGCTACTTCACCGAGGAGATGCTGAAGGACCACAAGGATTCCTTCAAGAAGAAGACCGTCGTCATCTCCGGATCCGGAAACGTCGCGACATACGCATGCCAGAAGGCAACCCAGCTGGGAGCCAAGGTCGTTGCAGTCTCCGACTCCAACGGATACATCTACGATCCCAAGGGAATCGATTACAAGATCATGAAGGAGATCAAGGAGGTCAAGAGAGACAGGATCAAGACCTACGTCAACTACTCCAAGACCGCCAAGTACACAGAGGGCTGCTCCGGAATCTGGACCATCCCCTGTGACATCGCTCTCCCCTGTGCTACGCAGAACGAGCTCGACGAGAAGTCCGCCAAGATCCTGATCAAGAACGGTGTCAAGGCAGTCGCCGAGGGAGCCAACATGCCCAGCACACCCGGTGCGGTCGCAGCCTTCCAGAAGGCAGGCGTCCTCTTCGGTCCCGCAAAGGCGGCCAACGCCGGAGGAGTCGCAACATCCGCTCTCGAGATGAGTCAGAACAGCCAGAGGCTCGCCTGGACCTTCGACGAGGTAGATGCAAAGCTCCACGACATCATGGTCAACATCTACAAGCAGGCTTCCGAAGCAGCCAAGAAGTATGGAATGGAGGGCAACCTCGTCGCCGGTGCGAACATCGCTGGATTCGAGAAGGTCGCCAACGCCATGCTCTGGCAGGGAATCTCCTACTGATAAACTTCCAAAGGTGCCTCCGGGCACCTTCCTTTCTTTATAGATTATAGAAGAGTTGGACGATATGTCCCCCATAATTGGACGCGATATGGATATAGAATCCAACCATAGGGCGGATCGTGTCCGTTCGTTTGTACATTTACAGACCTTTGATAGGTATCATTATTATATCTGAGGACGATATCGCCGTTTCGCAAATATGACTCGCTATAGGCGAGGAAGTGGATGGCGACTAACGGGATGTAGTGAGTGATTACATCACGCTTGTACATTTACTGAAAACATAACCTATACGTTTAAATATAACGTAAAACTAATGACCTTTCAAGGATGTGCCTACTGGGTTAAAGATGTCGATAGTAGGTGTGTCTAACCCTAACAAACGATTTACCTCGAAACACGAAGGGATTCGTGATTCGGGTTCCCCTAATATCTATCCGGGTTCGGAGAAATCCGAGCCCGGATCCCCTATATTTTCTCGTAATTTCTGTCCACTGCGATCATGCGTCACGCGCGCGACTGCAACCGTTATATCTGATTACTCGGATGACGAGATGCATACGTAGTATGCATTTCCTCTGAACGAGGGGGTATGCATCTGGCTAAGATCAAGAGGGCAGTCATCAGTGTTTCCGACAAGACGGGTATCGTCGAGTTCGCGAAGAAATTAGAGACCGCAGGCGTGGAGCTGATCTCCACAGGCGGCACGTATAAGCTTCTGAAAGAGAATGACATCAAGGTTGTCGAGGTATCGGACGTCACGGGATTCCCCGAGATGTTGGACGGACGCGTCAAGACGCTCCACCCCAAGATCCATGCGGGTATCCTCGCACGCAGGGACATCCCCGACCACATGAGCGCCATCAAAGGCAAGGGAATCGATCCCATCGACATGGTGGTCATCAACCTGTATCCATTCAAGCAGACGGTACTCAAGGAGGGCGTATCCTTCGAGGACATCGTCGAGAACATCGACATCGGAGGCCCCAGCATGATCCGTGCGGCCGCAAAGAACTATCAGTCTGTCGCAGTGGTCACCAAGCCCGAGCAGTACTCGGAGATCATCGAGCAGATGTACGCCAACGCCGGCGACCTCAGCCCCGACCTCCACCAGAGGCTCATGGCAGAGGCATTCGATGTGACATCGCAGTACGACGCGATGATCGCCTCTCAGATGAAGAAGAGGTTCATCCCCGGATTCCCCGACTCCTTCCCGATCCCATTGGAGAAGGTACAGGACCTCAGGTACGGAGAGAACCCCAACCAGTCGGCCGCATTCTACAAGGATCCCTTCACACCCGGGCCCACAGTGGCCAAGGCGGAATGCCTCTGGGGTAAGGAGCTGTCCTACAACAACATCCTCGATCTGGACAAGGCCCTGGACATCTGTATGGACTTCGAGAAGCCCACAGCTGTCGTCATGAAGCATACCAACCCCTGCGGACTCGCTTCCGCAGACACGATCTTCGAGGCATTCGAGACAGCATACAACGTCGACCCCCTGTCCGCATTCGGATGCGTCATCTGTCTGAACAGGCCCTGTACCAAGGAGTGTGCGGAGATGATCTCCAAATACTTCGTCGAGGCCGTCCTGTGTCCCGATTTCGAGGAGGGCGCCGTGGAGATCATGGAGGTCAAGAAGAACATCCGTCTCCTCAGGACGAACTGCCCCATCGGACCTTCCGAGAGGGTCAGGGAATTCAAGATGAAGAAGGTCCAGGGAGGAATGCTCATCCAGACCGACGAGGATGTCCCCGTCGACCCCCAGAACCTCAAGGTCGTCACCAACCGTGCTCCCACAGAGGAGGAGGTCCACTCTCTGCTCTTCGCATGGAAGCTCGCTAAGCACGTCACATCCAACGCCGTCGTCTACGTAAGGGGCGAGCGCGCAGTCGGAATCGGTGCAGGTCAGATGAGCCGTGTGGACTCGGCTAAGATCGCGACTATGAAGGCCAACGAGCCTACGCAGGGCTGCGTGATGGCCTCCGATGCCTTCTTCCCCTTCAGGGACGGAGTCGACGAGGCTGCCAAGGCTGGTGTGACCGCTATCATTCAGCCCGGAGGAAGCATCAGGGACCAGGAGGTCATCGATGCGGCCAATGAGCACGGAATGGCTATGGTCTTCACCGGATGCCGTGTCTTCAGGCACTGAAACTCATTGACGGGCCGGGAGACCGGTCCGTCTCAATTATTCTAAAAAGAATGTTCGCCGCCGTCACGACGGCTGGTGTTTCTCAGACTCTTTTGTTGTCTTCGATGGCAGGCTCGAGGTCCTGTGGGATGATGGGTTTGCCTTCCGCTTTCCTCTTCATGTGTCCCCCGGGCCCTCCGCGTGCAACCCTGGCCTTCTCTATGCATTCGGGGTTGTCGCAGACGAATGCGGCATAGATGACGTTCTTGCACGGTCCGCCGCAGAATTCACATGTATACTCATCCAGATTGAGGGACATACCGCCGATATCCCCCTCAGATGTATAAAACGATTGATTCGAAAGGATTTAGGGCAGGGCCCGGGGGCGATGCCCCCAGACCGCAGCCGAAGTTTCACATGTCGATTGTGAACTCTTCTCCGGTCATCGGCAGGAAGACCTTGTAGTCTCCCTCGAGATCGGGCAGGAAGGCCTCACGGGACTCCGAGTGCATGATGATGACGTTGTCCGGATCGCACTCCCTGATGAAGTTCACGATCTGATCGTGGTCAGCGTGTGCAGAGAAGTCGTACTTTTGCAGTTCGCAGGAGATCTTGACGATTTCGCCGTCGATCTTTACGCAGCCCTCTTCGAGCAGCATCCTTCCGTTGGTGTCCTCTGCCTGATATCCTACCAGGAGGATGGCGCTCTTGGGGTCGTCCTTGATGGCGTTGAGGTATCCTAAGACAGGTCCTCCGTCGAGCATTCCGCCGGTGGTGACGATGATCTGTCCCTTGATGGCGGAGAGCCTGGAGTTGGGGTTCCTTACCTCGTTGAACTTCCTCTTCGCTGCCTTCAGGTGCTTGACATCCTTGATGTATTCGGGATAGTCTAGGAACAGGCGGGTCACGGACCTTCCCATTCCGTCCACCCACATCTCGTATCCGAGGTTTCTGAGAAGGAGCATGATCTCCTGCGTCCTTCCGTTGGCGAAACAGGGGATGAGCACCTTTCCGCCGCGGTCGATGACCTCATCGATCTTGGCGAGGAACTTCTCCTCGGTCTCGTTTCTGTCGGGGTGGTTGCGACCTCCGTACGTTCCCTCGATGAACAGGGTCGTACAGTCGTGGGGCTTTGCTCCGCCGACAAGTCTCTGTTCTTCGGTGTGGATGTCACCGGAGTAGATGGTCGAAACGTCCTTGTCGAATTGGAACATCGCCGCTCCGGGGATGTGTCCTGCGTCGAGCATTGTTACGTCTATGTGGTTGATGCTGATCTGGTCCTCGTATGTCATGGGTACGACGGCCTTCATGGTCCTCTCGATATCGCCTGTTGTGTAGGGCTGGGGATAATCCTCTGCCTTGGCGATCTTGAGGGTGTCGTACATCATGAGTTCCGATATCTCCGCTGACAGCGGTGTCGTGAAGAGGTCGCACTCGTTCTTACCGCAGATCTGCGGGATCATACCGCAGTGGTCCAGGTGAGAGTGCGTCAGGAACGCATAGTCGATACGGGGTGCGGGCAGGGGATACTCCGGAGGCTTGGTGGGGCTCAGGCCGTACTCGATGAGCGCGGTCATGCCGTCTCCCTCCATGGTCATCCCCATGCGTCCGACCATATCGGCACCGCCCAGGAATTTACACTTCATTTTCATGTGATTAGGCTCCTTTTCGTATATTGCCTCACTTTCCGGTGAGGACTTTGTGAAAGAAGGTCTCTGAGAGTCCTTCTTGACTGTGATGATGATGCAGGGGTCCTCTCCCCCCACATTATAAGGATATGTCTTCCCTATCTACGCGTACTATATAAATTATAATAGTTGCGAGTTTTGAGGCATTCTTACCATTTGGTAAATGCTGGCACATAAATTTCAGTATGCTGGCTCATTATTATGGATGCAAATGGACTTAATGAGCCACACATCACAAACCGTTATATCCTTTAATCACGTTCCCCCACTCATGGGAACACTTGACAGTAAATATGGAAAATTCGTGGGATTGTTTGCTGCAGTCCTTTTTATTATCACGGCATTTGTCATGTTACTAATGAAGGGAGACGGCCAGGAGTGGACTATCGCTCTGACCGTAAGCGGTGTGTTCGCACTCATAGCTGGAATCTTGATGGTTATGGGCGAATCATCGAAGAAGATAGACGGCCTGGCCGTCTTGTTATTGGGTATCGTCGCCGCGTTGGCGTACGTGCTGATCAAGATCGTCGAGATGGACGCCTACATCGTCGTAGGAATCGTCGCTGCAATCGGCGCGTTGACGATCCTTGTAGGGTGCTTGGTCGATAAGGGAAGGAAGAATGTCATCATGATGTATGTGGACATCTTCTTCCTCATCATCGAGTTGATCCTCGTTGCCCTCATCTTCATGAAGACCTCGCTTGATATCACTCAGGCTTCGGCAGTCATCGTCGTCGGCTTCTGGTTGGCAGTGTACCTCGTCATGGGTGCAAACGGAGAGGTTGAGGAGAATCCGATCGATCCCAACAGGAAATCTGCTAAGAAAGCTCAGAAACAGAGGAGCAAGCAGGAAGCCCAGGCCAGGAAAGAGAAGGAGAGACAGGACAAGCTCGAGGCCAGGAAGAAGTCCGAGAAGAAGCACAAGCACGAGGAGCACAAGAAAGAGGTCGCCGCGGCAAAGGAAGAGCCCAAGGCCGAGGAACCCGTCGAAGAGGAAGCTCCCGTCAAGGAAGAACCCAAAGAGCAGATCAAGGCGGCTCCCGTCGAGGAACCCGTCAAAGAAGAGCCCGTAGCAGAGCCCGAGCCTGTGAAGGAAGAGCCTGTCGCAGAACTGGAACCGGTCAAGGAAGAGGCGAAGCCCGAACCCGAGCCGGTCAAAGAGGAACCTGCAGCAGAGCCCGAGCCTGTGAAGGAAGAGCCTAAGAAGGAAGAGCCCAAGAAGATCAACAACGACTTCATGTCAAGGCTGGTCTCGTCCAAGGATGTCGGCGGAAAGATCGTTCCTCCGAAGAAGGAGCCCGAACCGGAAACTGTAGTAGAGGAGGCCCCTGTGAAAGAAGAGCCTGTCGCAGAACCTGAACCGGCCAAAGAAGAGCCTGTTGTTGAGCCTGTCAAAGAGGAACCCGTAGCAGAACCTGAACCCGAACCTTTGAAGGAAGAGCCTGAGCCCACATCCGCACCGGTCTCGGAACCCGAGCCTGTGAAGGAGGAGCCTGTCGCAGAACCGGAACCTGTGAAAGAAGAGCCCGCAGCAGAGCCCGTGAAGGAAGAGGTGGTCGCCGCGGCAGCAGTCGCAGCAGCTTCCGAAGTCGCTTCCGAACCCGAAGATGAACCGGACGAAGAGCTTTCCGAGGAGGAGATGGATGACATCTACACCGACTACTCCCCTGAAGCGCTCGTCAGAAGGGCCGCTTGGAACAAGGGTATGAGGTGCAGAAGGAACTACGGAGAATACAACATACCCGTAGCATTCGTGAAGGGCAAGGTCGCAGTCTATGTCGAGGAGCCCGGATCCGAGAACCCCGAGGTCGAGGCCAAACTGAAGGAGGACGGTTGGGTCGTGCTCAGATACGATATCAACAAGATCACCGACGGACTCGCAGAGGGGGCCGAGATCGCCGAGACCATAAAGGCGAACATGCGCGCTCAGAAAGCGGCCAAAAAGAAGAAGAAACCCGCAAAGAAATGATCCTTTGAACGACGGGGGACACCCCCCGTTAAACCCCTTTATATTTTATCGCGGATAACGTTAAAATACGGACAGTCGATGCAGAAGGCAGAGGCTGAATACATGTTTTGCTCGTGCGGCTCAATGATGTTCCCCAAAGACGGGAAGTATGTTTGCAATTCCTGCGGTGCTACCAAGGATATCGGTGGCAAGGCAGAGGTCATAAAGACGGATGTTAAGGAGAAGGAGACCACCGTGATAACGGAGAATGTGGCGACCCTTCCGAAGACCCGCATCCCTTGTCCCGAGTGCGGACATACCGAAGCGTTCTTCGTCATCAGGCAGACCCGTGCAGCGGATGAACCTGAGACGAGGATCTACCGCTGCTGTAAGTGCAACCATTCCTGGAGAGAGTACTGAGGTGCGGATATGTTCGTTGCAGAGCTGAAATCCGACACACTCAAAGGATTGGTGAACATAATCTCGACACTCATTGACGAGGTCAAGTTCACTGTCAACGCCGAAGGCATGACGCTCAAGGCTGTCGACGCCGCACACGTCGCCATGATCGAGATGAACGTCACAAAGGGAGCTTTCGAGTCCTTCTCAGCCGAGGACACGGAGCTCGGTCTCGACCTCGAGAAGGTCAAGGGAGTCCTCAAACTGGCAGGATCCGGAGAGACCATCAGGATGGAGCAGGACGACGCCACTGGGAAGCTCATCTTCAAGGTAGGCAACATCACAAGGCGCATGAGCCTCATCGACACGACCGGAATGAACGACCCCAAAGTCCCCCAGCTCAACCTCTCGGCGACCATCACCGTCCCCGTGGAGGAGCTGCAGAAGGGAATCCGCGCAGTGGAGTCCATCTCCGATCACATCACGCTCAAGGCAGGTCCCGAGTTCTTCGAACTCTCCTGCGAGGGGGACACAGATTCCGTCAGCCTCAAACTGGACGCCTCCTCAGCGAAGATCAGCACGGATACGGACGTGTGCAGCATGTTCCCTCCAGACTATCTCGCCAACATCATCAAGGCCATCCCCTCGGGGACTCAGGTCGACATCGAACTCGACAACGATTATCCCGTCAAGCTCGTGTTCGCGCTTGCTGACGGGGCAGCGAAGGTGGATTACCTCCTCGCACCCAGAATCGAGAGCGAGTGAGACGATGGAAGAACTAACGCTGAGCGACCTGGAAAACATCGCGAACAGGCTCAGGCTCCACGTCGTCGAGATGACGTACGCGGCCCATTCGGGACACCCCGGGGGATCGCTGTCAGCAGCGGACATGATGGCCGCTCTCTATTTCAGATTCATGAGGCACGACCCTATGAACCCCCAGTGGGAGGACAGGGACAGATTCGTGCTCTCCAAGGGCCACGTGGCACCCATCCTCTATGCGGCATTGGCCGAGTCGGGGTACTTCCCCGTCGAGGAACTCACCTCCCTGAGGCAGATCGGATCGAAACTGCAGGGACACCCCGTACGCGGAAAGGTCCCCGGAGTGGAGATGTCCACAGGATCCCTCGGTCAGGGGCTCAGCATGGCATGCGGTATCGCACTGGCAGGCAAGATGGACGGCAAGGACTACAGGACCATCTGCATGCTGGGCGACGGAGAGCTCCAGGAAGGACAGAACTGGGAGGCGGCAATGTTCGCCCGCCAGGCAGGGCTCACGAACCTCATCGCCATTGTGGACCGCAACAGATTGCAGATCACAGGCGACACCGAGGGTGCCGTCGGTCTCGAACCCCTTCCCGAGAAATGGAAGGCGTTCGGATGGAACGTTATCATAATCGACGGACACAACATGCGTCAGATCCTGGAGGCCCTGGACAAGGCAGCGGCCGCAAGGACCAGGCCTACCGTTATCATAATGAAGACCGTGAAGGGAAAGGGCGTATCGTTCATGGAGAACAACGCCGGATTCCACGGAAAGGCATGCAACGACGAGGAGTATGCGAAAGCGGTCGAAGAGCTCAGGGCGGTGATCCAATGACAGGAGAGAAGCTCGCTCAGCGCAATTACTACGGAAAGGCTCTTGCAGAGCTTGCTGTGGAAAACCCCAACGTCGTCGTCATGGATGCTGACCTGGCAGGATCCACAAAGACCTCGGACTTCCAGAAGGTATGTCCCGAGAGGTTTGTCGAGGTCGGAATCGCCGAATCCAACATGATCGGTATCGCAGCAGGACTCGCGGCTTCCGGAAAGACGGTCTTCGCATCGACATTCGGAGTGTTCGCCACCGGAAGGTGTTGGGAACAGATCAGGCTCGGAGTCGCATACCCTAAGCTGAACGTCAAGATCGTAGCCACCCACTGCGGAATCAGCGTGGGTGAGGACGGGGCTTCCCATCAGGCCCTGGAGGACATCTCTATCATGCGCAGTCTTCCGAACATGGTGGTAATCGCGCCTGCTGACGCCTACGAGGCATTCGCAGCCACCAAAGTCCTGGCCGCCTACGACGGTCCGGCATACATGAGGATGGGCCGTGCGGACTTCCCCACAATTCTCGAGCCCGACGTTGAGTTCGAGATCGGTAAGGCGCAGGTCCTGAGGGAGGGCGGAGACGTCACCATCATCGGATGCGGACAGATGGTCTCATTCTGTCTCGAGGCGGCAGAGTTCCTCGCGATCGAGGGAATCAACGCCGAAGTCATAAACATGTCAACAATCAAGCCTCTCGACACCGCGACGCTCATCTCGTCCGTAACCAAGACAGGATGCTGCGTCACCGCCGAGGAGCACAGTATCATCGGAGGATTGGGTTCAGCCGTTGCGGAGGCTCTCTGCGACAGCACCTGTGTGCCTCTGGAGAGGGTCGGAACCAAGGATACCTTCGGTGAATCCGGCAAACCCGCGGACCTGATGGTCAAATACGGTCTTACCACGCAGGATATAATCGCTGCCGCCAAGAGATCGATTTCAAGGATGTGACGAGATGAAGATATTCATAGACACTGCAAATCTGGACATGATCAAGGAAATCAACAGCTGGGGAATCCTGGACGGAGTGACGACCAACCCCAGTCTCATCGCCAAGGAAGGAGTCGACGTGAGGACCCGTGTAAGGGAGATCGCTGAGATCGTCGACGGACCCATCTCCGCAGAGGCAATGTCCATGACCTGCGACGAAATGGTCAAGGAGGGCCGCGAGCTCGCCAAGATCCACCCCAACATCAATGTCAAACTGCCTATGTGCGTGGAGACACTGAAGGCCACCAAGATCCTCTCCTCCGAGGGAATCAAGGTCAACGTCACCCTCATCTTCTCTCCTCTGCAGGCATTGCTAGCAGCAAAGGCCGGAGCAGCATTCGTCTCTCCCTTTGTAGGACGTCTCGACGATATCGGACAGTTCGGAGGCGATCTCGTCGCCCAGATCATGACAGTCCTCGAGAACTACGGCTACCCCACAGAGGTCATCGCAGCATCCATCCGCGGACCCAACCACGTGCTCGAAGCGGCACTCAACGGATGCGACATCGCCACGATCCCCTACGACACCCTCAAGAAGATGGTCGGACACCCCAAGACCGACGAGGGTATCCAGAAGTTCATAGCCGATTACGAGAAATCCAAGAAAAACTGATCGCGATGCACGACGTAATCGTGGTCGGTGCCGGACCGGCTGGGAGCCTGGCAGCCAGAAGACTGTCGGAGAAGAAGTACGAGGTGCTGGTGCTCGAGGAGCATGAGTCCCCCGGAATCCCCCAGCACTGCACAGGTCTGGTTTCCGAAGAGACAATAAAGATGTCCGGCGTCAGGCCGGTGGAATACAGCACATTGTACGGTGCACATGTCGTCTTCCCCAACGGAGAGTCCCTAGAGATACGTTCGGATAAGCCCAAGGCGAAGATGATCGACCGTGTGGACCTTGAGGTCAAGATGGCCGAGGCCGCACAGGATGCCGGTGCCGATTATTGTTTCAACGAGCGCTATAACGGCCATACCGTCGGAGACGCTGTAGTCGTGGACACCAGTGTCCGTCCCCACAGAGGGAAGATAATCATAGGCGCTGACGGGGTCAACTCCCAGGTGGCCATGTCCCTGGGCGATAACAAACCCAAGGAGTACATCAGGGGAATCCAGGCAGATGTCGATTACAAGATGGACGACCAGGAGATGCTGAACCTTTATCTCGGCAACAAGGTCGCCCCCGGATTCTTCGCATGGGCGATCCCCTGCGGCGAATTCACACGCATAGGTCTTTGCTCAACATGGTCGGCAGGACCCCCTTCGGAATACCTCTCGGACATCCTTGTCCAGATGGGATTCCATGACAAGGTGCTAAGGGTGCATTCTGGAAAGATCCCCCTCGGTATACGTCCGTTCCTCTGCGGGGACAGGTGCCTGCTGAACGGGGATGCCGCCGGTTTCGTCAAACCCCTCTCCGGAGGAGGACTCTATCCCACGTTCAGGGCCAATACGCATCTCGTCAACACCATCACCAACGGGTTGGATTCCGATGCCCTGTACTCCAGGGACCTGTCCGAGTACACCAGGGCATGCATGGAGGATTTCGGCCGCGAGCTGGACCATTCCTATCAGCTGAGGAAGAGGTACAAGAAGCTCACGGACAACGATTTCAACAGATTCTACGATTACATCATGAAGAACGACCTCGTTCCGTTCGTCCAGGAGATCGATATCGATCATCCGAGCGAGGTCATCAAGAAGGTTCTCAAGAGTCCGTCCAGGCTGCTTTCCGCCATCCCTCTGGCCTTGAGGTCAGTCAAATGAAGAGGGTAACGTTCGCCAAACTGCCATCGGAAGAGGCCGGCCCGATCATCCGCGACCTTATGTCAAAGGAGTATGTCGACCTTCACGCGAAGATAGGCAAGGATGAATGTTTCCGTTATGTGCCAGTATTGCCTGAGTTCATTGATACTGTCAGGGCCATGGGCATCGAGACGGCCGAGGGGGACGCCCATACATTGGACCGCAGGAGCCCCCAGGAGAAGATACATGACATCCTCTCGGACCATCCCGAATTGGAAGGGATCATCCCCGAGAAGTGGGAGTATGTCGGGGACATCGTGATAGTTAGGATGGATCCCGCCTGCGAACCTTATAAGGAACTGATAGGCAAGACATATGCGGAGGTCCTCGATGCCAAGACCGTCTGTGCGGACGTCAGAGGCGTCTCGGGGGAATTCAGGCAGCCAAGCATGGAGGTCATATACGGTACCGACACGGAGTCGGTCCGTCTCGAGAACGGGATCAGATACGGTTTCGATGTCACCAAGGTGATGTTCGCTTCCGGGAACACCGACGAGAGGATGCGCATGAGGAAGCTGGACTGCACCGGGGAGACCGTGGTGGACATGTTCGCGGGGATAGGCTACTTCACCCTCCCTCTTGCAAAATACTCGGGTGCGAGGCGCGTATTTGCATGCGAGAAGAATCCGGAATCATATCAGTTCCTCTGCAGGAACATCAGGGACAACGGGCTCCAGGACAAGGTCATCCCCATCCTATCCGATAACAGGAACCTTCTGGGGAAGCATTTCGCCGACCGTATCCTCATGGGATATGTCCAGACGACCTCCGAATTCGTCCCCAAGGCGCTGTCGATGATACGTCCCGGTGGGATCATACACTATCACGACACATTCTATGTCACCGAATACGAGGATAGGATCAGATCGATCTTCGATGAGAACTGCGGAAAGGACGGGTACGAGATCCTCAGGATTCACGAGGTAAAATCATACGCCCCGTCCGTCTCGCATTATGTGGCCGATATAAGGGTCAGACCTTCTCTCCAGAACCTGATGCAGTGAGCAGGGTGTTCATGGTCTCGCGGTACTTGTCGCCGTTGGCCGCAACCACGGCTTTGACGAAGGGCAGGAGATATTCTGCGAAGTCTTTCTCCTCGTTGCTGAGCTTGATGGGGAGTTCGGTCGCACCCGTGGACATGACGAAGGCTGCGGCGACGCTGCGTGCTTTGTTGTTCTTCAGTCCGGTGTTCTGAAGTGTCTTCTCGACCATCTGTTGGCCTCCGACCTTCGCTGCCTTGGCCAGGGAATCCGCCAGTGATGTGATGGGCCCAGGTCTGTTGAATACGGGCAGCGAGTCGACGACCGAAGCGGAGATCTGGATGTTGTGGGCCGCTTCCAGCGACTGAAGGGGCTGGACGTTGGTCTGGTCCCCCATCTTGGCAGCGGTTTCAGCATCGGTATAGACTGTGATGATCTCTTTCCAGTCGGCCTCCCAAAGGATACCGAGGACATCTGTGATCCTGTTTCCCTTGGCCACGATGGCCCTGGGGTTCTCTGCGAGGAACCTCTTCAGACATGCCTTGACGTCATCCGCTCCGACTATGTCATTGATGAACTCGTCCAGGGAATCCCCGTAGTTCTTGGTGCCTATGATGTAAGTGGCGACGGAACTGCCCCTGAGGTCCCCGAGCTTGGACCTCTTGACCTCGTTTATGAGGGAGGCGTCGGTGAACTTCCCGAACATGAAATCTTTGAGCTTGTCGTCGTCTATCTCCTCGTAGTCCTTCTCCCCGGGCTTGTGATACTTGTGTCTTATGCGGACGGTGAGGTCCTTCCAGGGATCCGTTCCCGCGACCCTCGACAGGAGGTACTGTGCGGTGGAGACGTTCTTGGCGCAGTTCTCGCAGATCTTGATGGTCTCTCCGATGGATTTGATCTCGATCTCGAGGACAGCGGATGCATCGTGGCCGCACTGGAGCCCGTCATCGGGGAACTCGTACGGGGTCTCCCAGAAGGTGTCGTAAAGATAGTCCTCCGGCATGTTGAACTTGTCAGAACAGACGAGGGTGTCCTCGAAAGAGTACAGGTACAGTCCGTTCTTCTTGATGAACTGGTTGTAGAGCAGGAGCCTGATCTTCGGATCGGTGTAGTATTGGCATCCGATGAGCTTGTCGGCACCGACGCTTCCCCTGACCGCATAGGATACGGTGTCCTCACCGAGTCTGGCGCTGGCCAGGAGCGGGACCGAACCGGATGCTGCGAGGGAGATGGTACCTGCATAGGCCTTCGTGATGTCGTCGTTGAACATCTTGCCGGCTTCCTTCACGAGCGCATCCGCGTTGTTGCGGATCTTCTGGAGGGAGTCGATGCTCTTGAAGACCTTGTCGAAATGGCATTTCCTGCAGTTGCCTGCGCACATGGGCCTGAGGAGGCTGGGGTTCTCCGCTAGGTTCCTGGAGCGTTCCAGGAGGTCATCCTCCAACTTTTTGGAGGTGTGCTTAACTCCTCTCATCCTCACGCGTTTCTTGCCGGGCATGCCCTCTCGATTGTATCTCTTTTACTAATACCTCACTATCGCATGCGCGGAAAGTCGGGAAACACGGACGGAACGTCCTCACGGCTATATACCGATCATATGATTGACCGTCCATGGAGTCCGACTTCGAGAAGAGCGTCCGTGAGTTCCTCGCCAAGGAACCATTCTGTCTGAGGAAGGTTTCGGAGGAGAACCTGGCACTGTTCTGCGCAGCACTAACTCATGATAGTTATTCCAATGAGGCACTGGACATGGATCCGCCCAGGCATGTGGAGTCCTACGAGCGTCTCGAGTTCCTTGGGGACGCTATCCTGGAGTTCCTTGTCTGCGAGCACGTCTACAAGGATACGAACATCAGCGAAGGCCCTATGACGGATTATAAGCAGGACAAGGTTGCCAACCATATGCTCTCTCAGCGCATCCTCGTGAAGAATGTGGGGATAGACGCTGTAATGAGGGTCGGGAAGGGACATCTGAGGGGTCAGACCAAGTCCATTGAGGAGAACATGCGTGCGGATTGCTTCGAAGCATTGATCGCCGCCGTCTATCTCTCATACGGACTAGACGAGGCCCGCAGGGTGGTCAGAGCCGTGGTGCTCTGAACCGCGCTATATTAGAATATTATAATAGGCACAGGCCCGATACACACCCATGGACCAGAACGTCGTTTCGATTTCTCAGGATATCCGCGATATGAAGATACGCGGTGCAGGAAGGATCGCCAGGGCAGGGGCCACCGCCGTCTGCAGATTCGCAGAGGGGTACTCGGGGACCGATCTGACATCCTTCAGCAGGGATCTGGATGACGCCGTGAAGGTAATCTTGGACTCCAGGCCGACGGCAGTATCGCTGTGGAACGGTGTCCACGCATCCATAAAGGGGGTCAAGGAAGCTTCCGGCGTGGAAGAGGCGAAGGAGATCCTCATCAGGAACTCGAACGAGTTCATAGCAGAGTCCAACGAGGCCGTCCAGAACATCGCACGTATTGGTGCGAAGAGGATCGAGGACGGTGACACGATTATGACGCACTGCAACAGCAGCGTCGCCATCGGTGTGATATCCGAAGCCCACAGGCAGGGAAAGGACATCAAGGTGTACGCCACCGAATCCCGCCCCTGGAGGCAGGGCATACTTACAGTCAACGACCTTTCCAGAGAGGGGATAGACACCACGCTGATCATCGACAGCGCCGTCCGTCTCGTCATGAAGAAGGTCGACAAGGTCTTCGTGGGGGCCGACACCATAACATCCCACGGTGCGCTCGTGAACAAGATCGGGACTTCTCAGGTGGCATTAGCCGCAAAGGAGGCCAGGGTCCAATTCTACGTCTGCAGCGAGACCTACAAGTTCTCGCCGCTGACCCTCGAAGGGGATCTGGTGAAGATCGAGGAGCGCGAGATCTCGGAGGTCGTCAGGCCAGGGGAGATCCCTGATTCCGTCAAGGTATTCAACCCAGTCTTCGACGTGACACCCTCGCAATACATCGACGGAATAATCACCGAGCTAGGCCTGATATCGCCGGGCTCGGTCTACGACATCCTGGAGAAGAAGTTCGGAACGGAATTAATGAAGGAGTGATCAAATGGATTCATATCTGCATCTTGGAGAGCCGGTGGACCCGGACAAGTACGTTGTTTGCAAATACCGCGTGACGACAGACCTACCGATGGAGAAGGCGGCGGAGGCGATAGCGGCAGAACAGTCCACAGGGACATGGACCGGAATCTCCACTCTGGACAAGGACATATTCGATTCCCTGGGAGCAAGAGTCGTGGACATCTCCGGCGACGAGATCATAGTCGAATTCCCCACGGAGGACTTCAGCATCGAGGTCGGTGCCGTACCGCAGATCCTCAGCGTAATAGCCGGGAACCTGTTCGGTCTGGGAGCACTGAAGGGTGTGAGGTTGGAGGATGTGACGTTCCCCAAGGAGATCCTCAACCAGTTCAAGGGTCCGAAGTTCGGTGCCGACGGTATCAGGAAGGCCCTTGACCGTCCCGAGAAACCGTTGGTGGGAACTATAGTCAAGCCCAAGATCGGTCTCAATCCAAAAAAGACCGCGGAATACGTATACGAGGCCGGATCGGGAGGGCTCACTAACTCCAAGGACGACGAGACCCTGGTCGACCAGGCGTTCTGCCCGATAGAGGACAGGACGATTGCGGTCGCAGAGGCACTGGACAGGCTGGAGAGCGAGGGCCACAAGATGATGCACGCCATCAACGTCAGCACCCGCGGCGACAGGATCGTGGAGTTGGCGGAGAAGGTCCAGTCATGGGGTGCGAGGGAACTGATGGTCGATGTCATCACATGCGGATTCGGAGCCGTACAGGCTCTCGCAGAGGACCCGTCCATCAAGGTGCCCATCCATGTCCACAGGACCATGCACGGAGCATTCACCAAGGATCCGCTACACGGTGTCGCTATGCTCCCGCTCACGAAGCTGACCAGGATGTGCGGAGGAGATGCTCTGCACATAGGTACCCTCGGAGTCGGGAAGATGTCCGGCAGCACGAAGGAGGATTCGAACCTCACGGCATGCCTCGGGAACGATGTGCCCTATAAGACGGTCATGCCCGTATGTTCCGGCGGAGTCTACCCCGGAATAGTCGAGGCCATCGTGAAGAAGGCAGGGAACAACGTACAGATTCAGGCCGGAGGCGGTGTCGCAGGACACCCCGGAGGCGTCAGGGCAGGGGCCATGGGAATGAGTCAAGCTGTGGACGCCGCATTCCTGGGCATCCCCAAGGAGGAGTATGCCAAGGACCACAAGGAACTGGCCGTAGCACTTGAGACGTGGGGATCCAAATGAAGTTCAAGATCAAGACGGTGGACGTCCGCTCTCTGGAGCCCCAGATCCTTTTGGACGAGGAGGACTGCATAGAGCTTGGCGTGAAGGAGAACGACCGTGTGAGCATCACGGGAGAGAGGTCCGCAATATCGTTGGTATCCTATGCAGACAACATAGTCGAGAAGGGAGTGGCGATAGTTCCCAAGAACATAGTCGAGAAGACCGGCCTCAACAAGGACGGCACGGTCAACATAACATACGCCCACAATCCCGATTCGGTAAGATATATCCGTATGAAGATGGACGGCGAGAGGCTCAGCAAGGAGCAGATCGAGGCCATCGTCAGGGACATCTTGGACAACAGACTATCCAGGATAGAGGTGTCCGCATGGCTGACTGCCCTATACATCAACGGTATGGATATCGATGAGATCGCCGATTTCACCATGGCCATGGCCAACACAGGGGACATCATCAAGTTCTCGAGGACGCCGGTGTTCGACTTCCACAGTCTGGGAGGAGTACCGGGTAACAAGATCACACCTATAGTCATCTCCATAGTCGCGGCGGCAGGACTGATGATCCCCAAGACATCATCCCGTGCCATAAGCAGTGCATGCGGGACATCCGATTTCGTGGAGACGTTCTGCGACGTGGAGCTCTCGTCAAGCAAACTGATGGCGATATCCGAGGAGGTCGGAGGTGTGTTCGCATGGGGAGGATCCATGAATCTGGCCCCCGTGGACGATATGGTAATCAAGATAGAGCACCCTCTGGGAATAAACCCGAGGGCGCAGATGCTGGCCTCGATCATGAGCAAGAAGGTCGCCATGGGTTCCACGCACCTGTTGGTTGACATCCCGACCGGTTCTGGTTCAAAGGTACCCACATTGGAGGAGGCCAAGGCATACGCCCGCGACCTGATGGATCTGGGCGAGAGGATCGGAATGCACGTGGAGTGCGCCATCACATACGCTGATCAACCCATCGGAATGGCCATCGGACCCAATCTCGAGGCCAGGGAATGCATCTCCATACTGGAGGGGGAGAAGCACCCGTCCAGTGTCATCGAGAAGGCATGCGAGTGCGCAGGGATCATCCTCGAGATGGCAGGCGTCCCCAACGGGGCGACCAGAGCAAGGGAGATCCTGGATTCGGGAGAGGCCCACAAGAAGTTCCTGGAGATAGTGGTGGCCCAGAACGGAAGGCCCGATCTCAAGTCATCCGACCTGAAGCCCGGAGACCACTCGTTCGATCTGAAGGCCACGAACCCCGGATATGTCCATGCCATCCGCAACAAGGAGATAGTCAACATTGCGAAGGCTGCAGGATCGCCTTCCGACAAGGGCGCCGGACTCTTGATCTACAAGAAGAAGGGCCAGAGGGTGGAGGCCGGCGATGTGCTGATGACGATATACGCCGAGAGCGATGCGAAACTCAAGCGTGCTCAGGAACTGGCGATGAGCAATAACCCGTTCGACATCGAGGGAATGCTGATCAAGAGAGTCACGGAGGTCAAACCCAGATGACCCGCAGGCTCATATTCACAGTGGATCTGGACCGTGATGTTAACATCGAGGTCGACGGTTCAAGGGCCGCAGGCTCCATTGACCGCGGGCAGGGGACCGCCCCCAGGTTCGAATCCGCCGAGAAGGGTCTGGAGATTCTATTGGATATACTGCATAATTACGGTATCAAGGCCACATTCTTCGTGGAAGGCCATACCGCCGAGGTCCTGGACTGTTCTGTATTGGCCGACCACTGCGTCGGATTCCACGGCTACGACCATGAGGATATGACAAAACTCGGACCGGACGACCTCAGAGAGGTCATGGAAAAGGGGTATTCCGCAGTGAAGGACAACCTGAAGGCACCGACGTGCTTCCGCGCACCATTCATGCAGATGTCCGACCAGGTATACGGAGAGCTGGGGAGGCTGGGAATAAAGCACGATTCATCGGTTTATGCCGATCCCGGTAAGAGGCCCTATGAGGTGTCTGGAGTGACGGAGCATCCAGTCGCGAAGGGCAAGGATCTCAGAGGGAAGAACATTGCAGCATATCTTTGGCCTATGCACGAGGGTAAGAGGGAACCTTCCGACTACCTTTCCCTTGCAAGGTCAGTCGGCGACGGCGATCTGGTGCTGGGCACACATTCATGGCATATGGTGGAATCCCGTGACAAAGGGATCATGACCTGGGCGGAGATGGAGCACAACAAGAAGGCCGTCGAGCAGACTCTCAAACTGATCATCGACGAGGGATTCGAACCCGCGACGATCATTGAGTGACCTGCCGTAAACAGAACCGGGACCAGAAGCTGATGGATGAATCATCTTAATGTGCCAGTTTATGTTGATGCAGTCGATTTTCTGCATCGGAGCAGGCTGTTGCGCAAGTTCCTTTCCATTCGAAGCCGCAGGGAAGAATGACTTCACGTAGGCGGATTCATTCGTTTAGTGGACTTTAATGGAATCCAACCTTAAAAAGAACGGGCGCACGATTATATACGCATGAAAATATGGCGCGCATACCGTGATCAAGCATGACCAAGCTCATACTAGGGAAGGATGTATCGGCCGAGATCTATGCCGAGCTCAGGACAAGGATAGAAAACCTCAAGGCAAAGGGTGTGACGCCCGGTCTAGCAGTCGTCCTTGTCGGTGACGACCCCGCTTCGCAAGTCTACGTCAGGAAAAAGGGCGAGATGTGCGAGGAGCTTGGGATGAAATCCGTCACGGTGCGCATGCCTGCAGATACTACTCAGGAACAGCTCATGGCGAAGGTGGACGAGCTCAACAAGGATCCATCGATACACGGATTCCTCGTCCAGCTGCCTCTCCCGTCGCATCTTGACGAGGAAGCGGTGATCAACGCCATCGATCCCAAGAAGGATGTGGACTGTTTTCACCCCAGCAACGTCGGACGCGTGCTCATAGGCAACCCGGACTTCCTTCCCGCCACACCGGCAGGGGTCCAGCAGATGCTCATAAGGTCCGGTATCGAGACTTCGGGGAAACATGTCGTGGTCATCGGACGCAGCAATATCGTGGGAAAACCCATGGCCGCGATGATGGTCCAGAAGGGTGCAGGCGCGGATTCAACAGTCACCATCGTACATTCCCGTACCAAGAACCTGCCGGAGATCACTAGGCAGGCCGACATCCTCATAGTCGCCATAGGCAAGCCCCGCTTCGTAACGGCGGAAATGGTGAAGGACGGCGCAGTCGTCATAGACGTGGGGACCAACAGGGTTGATGACCCGACACATCCCAAGGGCAGCAGGCTCGTGGGGGATGTGGATTTCGAGAATGTCAAAGACAAGACATCAGCAATATCGCCGGTCCCCGGAGGAGTGGGTCCGATGACAATTTGTATGCTCATGGCCAACGCGGTCAAAGCGGCCGAGAAGGCTTCGGAAGTGAAACCATGATAAGAGAATGCGAGGAGCACGGATATTTCCGTAACGAACGCTGCCCCTATTGCGGCGAAGAAGGCAAATTCATAATGTCCGATTTCGAGGTTGAGAAGATTGGAAGGACATTGGCAGGAATCCTGAGGCACGGGAAGTACAATCTCAGGATGGACTCCCAGGGATACGTCTCTACCCGCGACGTGCTCGACAAGATCAAGGACCTGAACCCCCGCATGGGATGGCTCAGGATCAGACACCTGGAAGCGCTGGTCGATACCGACCCCAAGGGAAGGTACAGCATCTCCGCCGGTAAGATCAGGGCAACCTACGGCCACACGATTGAGCTCGACATCAAGCTGGACTGTGAGAACATACCCGAGGAGCTCTTCTACCCCACCAACGAGGAGGAGGTCGAGGACCTGCTCGAGAACGGAATCGTACCTGGCGACCGCTCCATGGTCCATCTCTCGAGGACATTCCAGGATGCCATGCGCGCAGGTCTCGTGCACACCGAGGACCCCATAATCCTCGGAATCGACACGGACATCTGTATGGACGCAGGTTACGACATCGGAAAGGCCGCACGCACCGTCTACCTCTGCAGGAACGTTCCCGCCGAGGCACTGTTCGTCGCTGACCCGGACGAGTACGGATCGGAAGAGGAAGAGGACTGACCCTTCCAGAGGAATTGGTGTTAATATGGTGCAGATACTGACGCCGGAAGAGGTACAGGCCAGGACAGGAAGGATGTTCTGCAAGCGCTTCCTGACGATGGTCGACGAGAAGAGCGGCAAGGTCCAGTTCATAGAGACATGCTCGTCCGTCGGTCCAGCGGAATGGGATGCGGTCAACAGGCGCCGTACAGGCGGTGTCATCAAGTCCGTGAAGCTGAAGTCCACCATGCTGATCACCACAGCGGAAATCGGCGAGGGGGAGCTCAGATTCGGTCCGGTCTCACAGCAGCTTGGCGCGATGGGTATCAAATCCATCAAGATCGAGGGTGACGAGGTCCGTTCCACATGGTACGGGATGGCAGGAGCATCCGTAGGGATCGGAGCATGCATGCCTGCATGCCCTGACGTCCTCCGCACCGAATTCCCCGACGATTTCAAGATGGGAGGCGGACACACCACCCACGTGGACATCATAACCCCTAAGCTGGTCCGTGTGATCATCGGTATCGACGATACCGATACGAAGGAGAAGGGGGCCACATGGGTCGCGGGACTCAAGCTCGGAACACAGTGCCCTATCGGCAAGTTCATCGAGCACAAGATCGTCCAGCTCAATCCCGATGCACCCAACAAGACGACGAACTGCTGCGGTACCGCAGTGTCCTTCGCCGTCAAGGAGTCGGAGATTCCGGCGCTCATCGAGTATGCTGCGGATTTCATCCGCAAAGAGAGCTATTCCGAAGATGCTATCATGACGGTCTTCCAGGGTCTGGAGATTCCCAAGAGCCTGGCGGATTTCGGGTGGGATTGCAAGAGCATCCTCTTCAAACCGGAGGATGCGGTCAAGGTAGCGGAAGAGAACGGGGTGCAGATCATCTCGCTCAACGGCGGGACCAAAGGCGTCATCGGCGCCGTGGCGGCCATAGGCTGCTTCGACATGGGCGAGAAGGCCGCAGGCGTTCCTCAAGACTTCGAGTGATAGACATGGCGATGCCCAATCTGGTCAAGGATGCAGCATATACGGCTTACGAATCCTCGCTCAGAAAGGAGGTCATGAACGGGGCGATCCCCAAGCATATCGCCATCATCATGGACGGCAACCGCAGATACGCGGAGGAGGTCCTCGGGGAACCCACCATCAAGGGACATACCATGGGCAGGGACAAGCTCAAGGAGGTCCTGGAGTGGTGCACGGATCTGGGGATCAGCCATCTCACTTTGTTCGCATTCTCCACGGAGAACTTCAAGAGGGATCCGGAGGAGGTGGAGTACATCATGGAGTTGATGGAGAAGTCCTTCTACGAGTATGCTGACTCGGAGGAGGTCCATAAGCGCCGCGCAGGTATCAGGGTCATCGGGGACAGGAGCCTTTTCTCCCCGGAACTCCTCAAAGCGGTCGAATACGCGGAGGAGAAGACCAAGGATTACAACGAGGTCACAGTCTACATGGCGGTAGGATACGGCGGAAGGCAGGACATCGCCCAGGCTGTGAGGTGCATCGTGAAGAAGGTCCAGAAAGGTGAGATCACTGTCGACGACATAGACGAGGACATGATATCATCCGCCATCTCTACAAGCGACATACCGGATCCAGACCTCGTGCTGAGGACATCCGGGGAGATCAGGATCTCCAACTTCCTGCTTTGGCAGATGGCTTATTCCGAGTTGTATTTCACGGATGTCTACTGGCCGGGATTCAGGTACATAGACTTCCTGAGGGCCATCAGGACATATCAGCAGCGCAAGAGGCGTTACGGAGCATGATGCATGAGCTCGGACATCATATTCATGCATGCGCCGTCCGTCTATGACTTCCGCAAGAAACCGATATTCTACGGGCCGGTCAGCGATGTTATACCGTCGTCGCCGGTCTTCGAGATGTATCCTATAGGATTCATGACGATCTCCTCCCATCTGGAGGCTGCCGGTTTCAAGACCAGGATCGTCAACATAGCGGTCCAGATGCTCCAAAGCGACAAGTTCGACGTGGAGAAGAGGATCAGCAAGCTCAATGCCAAGGTCTTCGCCATAGACCTCCACTGGATGCCCCATGCTCATGGTGCGATAGAGCTGGCGAAGATCGTCAAGAAATACCATCCCGATGCCCTTGTGGAGTTCGGAGGGCTCACTTCCTCGTACTTCTACAGGGAGCTCATCCAGCGTCCCGAGATTGACCTGGTTATGAGAGGGGACACTACGGAGGTCCCCACTGTGATGATGATGGAGGCCCTCTCGAAGGGAGGCGACCTCTCCGAGGTCCCGAACCTCACATGGAAGGACGGAAACGGGAACGTGCACGAGAACCTGGTCTCATATTCGCTACAGTCCCTTGACGAGATAAAGTTCGATTACGGGACCATGATCAAGTGCGTCATGCGCAACATGGACATCTCCGGAGCCCTGCCATGGTTCGGATGGGACAAGCTCCCCCTGACATCGGTCTTCACCGTCAGGGGTTGCTCCATAAACTGCGCCGAGTGCGGAGGTTCCCATCACGCCAACGGCAAAGTGGTCTGTAGGAAGGCCCCCGCTTACAGGAGCCCTGAGAAACTGGCGGAGGACATGGATGTCATCCAGTCCTATCTGGACACACCCATATTCATCGTGGGCGATTTGAGGCAGCAGAGTATGGATTATGCCGACAGATTCCTCAAGGAATGCAAGGAGAGGCGCATCAAGAACCATGTCGTCATCGAGCTGTTCAACGGCGGAACGCCGGAATACTTCAAGAAGATCAACGACACCTTCGATGGAGGTTGGTCTATCGAATTTTCGCCCGATTCCCATGACGAGCAGGTTCGCCTGAACCTGGGAAAGGGTTACACGAACGAGGCCATAGAGAAGACGCTGCCGGCGGCATTCAACAACGGGTGCAGCAGGATGGACCTGTTCTACATGAACGGACTCCCCTACCAGGACAGAGCATCCGCCCTGTACAGCGTGGAATCGGCAGAGAGGCTGTGGAGCCTGGTAGGCAGGGATGACGGGCTATTCATCTACAATGCACCGTTCGCACCCTTCGTCGATCCCGGGAGCAGAATCTTCGAGGAACCCGAGAAGTGGGGATACACCCTAAGGGCACATACCCTGGAAGATCACAGGAAGCTGTTGGACAACCCCTCTTGGAAACATGTCCTGTCCTATGAGACCAAGTGGATGACCCGCGATGACATAGCAGAAGTGTCCTACGATGCTGCATTGGTGCTTGCCCAGAAGGAGTTCGAGGCAGGCCGTATCGAGGAGAGCGTCAAGAACGACAGATGTCAGAGGACCGAGTTCGCCCGTGAGCTGATGCACAAGGTCGACGAAATCATGAAGATCGAGGATGCCGAGGAGAGGAACGCCCGCCTCTGGGAGACCAAGGACGAGGGTACCCGTATGATGAACTCCACGATAGCTAACAAAAAGGACCTCGACTGGGATGCGGGCTCCATATGGAGCAACGCACCCCGCGTCGGTATCGGTCTGGTAAGGTCGTTTTTCAGAAAGTGAGTTTCATTCCTGCGACATCTCGCGGGATTTCGCTATCGTCCCATCGACTGCGTTGGACATGGCCGAGCGCATTCCGAGGTCCTCGAGTATCTTCACTCCGACGATTGTGGTTCCTCCGGGTGAACATACCTCGTCTCTGAGCTGATCCGGATGCTTTCCGGTCTCCAGGACCATCTTGGCCGCTCCGAGCATGGACTGTGCTGCCAATTTTATGGATTGCTCGCGGCTGAGGCCGTTCAGGACACCTGCATCCGCCATGGCATCGATCACCATATAGAGGAATGCGGGAGAGCTTCCTGCGATTCCCGTCACTGCATCCATCTGAGATTCGGGCACCTCGACCGCTAATCCTACAGAGGACAGAATCTTCTCTATCTTCTTCTTGTCCGCCGCTTTCAGCGTAGGATCGCACGTGTAGCCCATGGCGCCTTCGAGGACCATGCAGCAATGGTTGGGCATAACTCTAACTTTTTTAGCGTCTGGCACATAACGATTCATCTTCTCGAGCGAGAGTCCGGCGACGATGCTGATGAGGATCTTCCCTTTGCCTATCTTCACGCCCTCGTCCTCGAACAGTCCGGGTACGTTCTTGGGCTTGACGGCGAGCACGATGAGGTCCGCATCCTTCACCATGTCCGCGGCCTTCGCATAGGTCTTGACGCCGTAGACGGTCTCGATGTGTTCTCTCGTCTTCTGACTCGGGGCGCAGGCGATGATCTCGTCCTTCGAGAACACTTTCTTGGCGATCAGCCCTCCGATGAGGGCCTCTGCCATCTTCCCGGCACCGATGAATCCGATATGGCTAGACATGGTCCGTTAATCGTTGATTCAGTACTAAAACTGTGGTCTAAACCGTCTAACAACGCCCTATTATAGGAACGCGTGTGCGGTTATCTTTATGTACCAATAAAGTATCCAATCGCCCAATGTTACTAATAATGTACTACATGCCGTTGGCTTTTGTGGCGCTTTTGACGTTCGCATTTGGCCCTCTCGCATGGTTGGTATCGAGGTTCCTTAGGCCTGAGAAACCCACAGAGTGGATGGAGCAGACCTATGAGTGCGGTTCGGAGCCTATCGGAGAAGCGCACGTGCAGTTCAGATTCCAGTACTACACGTTCGCTCTTATCTTCGTCGTCTTCGACTTAGTAGCGACTTTCCTCCTGATCTGGGCAATCGCCTTCTCAGGATTGAGCGCTACCGCTCAGCTCATGATGATCATCTTCTTCGGAATCATGGTCCTCGGAGTGGCATACTCTCTCAAAAAGGAGGCAGAAGTATGGATATGAGCCTTTACCCCCATGCAGTAGCAATGAGTGCTGACGAGTTCATGACATGGTCGGACGCGATCATCAATGACCTGCTCAGCACCGGAACAAAGAAATCAGTGGATAAATTGACGGGTCCCATCTGGGCTTGGGGAATGAAGAACTCCATGCACCCCCTTCACTGGGGACTGGCCTGCTGTGCTCTCGAGATGGCGGCCGCATCCGCGCCCAGGTACGATGCAGAGCGTTACGGTATGATCTACCGTTCATCGCCCAGGCAGACCGATATCCTGCTCGTTAACGGCTGGATTTCGAAGAAGATCCGTCCCGACCTTAGGCGTCTCTACGAGATGATCCCCAACCCCAAGTGGGTCGTGGCAATGGGAGAGTGCGCCATTTCTGGAGGACCTTGGTACGATTCCTACAACTGTATCCAGGGACTTGACCAGATCGTCCCCGTCGACGTGTACATCCCCGGTTGTCCCGCACGTCCCGATGCGATGATCGACGGATTCATGCTCCTTCAGAAGAAGATCGAGGCATACTTCCGCAGAGGAAACTTCATGGAGGACTGAGCATGGCAGAAGTCTATCAGAGTCCTTCAATCGAGGAGATCACAAACGCCCTCACAACAAACTTCTCCGGAGTGGAGATCATCTCCACAGAGGAGCGCAGGGTCAAGGCAAAATGCCCCAGGGAGATCTCCCATGATGTTTGCCAATTCATCCACGACAACCTCACGTTCGAGCACTGCTCCGTCGTGACCGCCGTGGACTACATCGACCATCTGATGGTCGTTTACCTCTTGTCCAACTACTACAACGGAATCATGATCGACCTCGACGTCGACGTCCCGGCCGACGATCTCCACATCGCCTGTGTCACCGACATCTGGCAGGGAGCGAACTGGCATGAGAGGGAGACATGGGAACTGTTCGGAATCGTCTTCGACAACCACCCGAGGCTGGAGAGGCTGCTCACACCGCAGTCCTACGAATTCTTCCCCTTCAGGAAGTCATACAAACTCAGGAGTCAGGAGTGAGAACCATGGCAGATTCGCTTGTACCCGTATTAGAAGCACAAGAGAAGATGGACACAGACAAGATGTGGGTTATCTGGGGTCCCCAGCACCCGTTCTCTCACGGTCTTTGGACACTCAAGCTGAAGATCGACGGAGAGTTCTGCGTTGACGCAGATCCTATCGTCGGATATCTTCACCGCGGTTGGGAGAAGGAGACTGAGAACAGGGACTACGCAAGGATCATCCCCATGACCGACCGTCTCTGCTACTGTGCATCAATGACATATTCTCACCTCTACTGCATGACAGTGGAGAAGGCCCTCGGAATCGATATTCCTGAGAAGGCCAAATACATCAGAATCGTAGCTGACGAGGTGTGCCGTATCCAGTCGCACCTCATGTGGCTCGCTGCAGTCGGAACCGACATGGGTAACCTGACCGTGTTCCTCTGGGCAATGAGGGAGAGGGAGTACTTCCTGGACCTCAACGTCAAACTGTGCGGTGCCAGGATGACCACGAACTTCCCCCGTATCGGAGGAGTCAGGAACGACACGACCGAGCTGTTCGACAGGGATATTCTGAGGACAGTCGACCGTTTCGAGAAGGCAATGTGGGACATCATCTACCTCATCGACGACTCTTCAGTCTTCGTATCAAGGATGAGGAAGATCAGCTACCTCACACGCGAGCAGTGTGCCAACATGGGTCTCACTGGTCCCGCAATGAGGGGTTGCGGTGTCGATTTCGATATCCGCCGTGACGACCCCTACGACAACTATGACAAGGTCGACTTCGAGGTCCCGGTCCTCAACAAGGACACCAAGGTCGGAGACACGTACGACAGGTACATGATCCGTAT
This sequence comes from Thermoplasmata archaeon, assembly GCA_015063285.1. Classification (NCBI taxonomy): domain Archaea; kingdom Methanobacteriati; phylum Thermoplasmatota; class Thermoplasmata; species Thermoplasmata archaeon. The sequence goes on along the minus strand of SUST01000001.1, from coordinate 44,515 downwards.
CGAGGAGATGTTCCAGTCCTGCGATATCATCAGGCAGGCAGTCAAGAAGATCGAGGCAATCGGAAAGAACGCACCCTACAGGATCAAGACCCCCACAAAGGTCCCCGCCGGAACAACATTCGGAAGGCTCGAGGATCCCCGTGGAGAGTCCATCATGTACCTCGTATCCGACGGTACAGACAAGCCTTACAGGCTTAAGGTGCGCAGTCCGATCTTTACGAACGTTTCATGCTCCAAGGTAATGTGCGAGGGAGTCAGGATCGCAGATGTTCCTGCAGTTCTGGCCCAGATCGACATGTGTCTCGGAGAGACTGACAGGTGAGGGAGAATGGCAGATTACGTATCTATATTGGATTGGATCAACTTCAGGGATCCCTACGCCAACCCCTTCACACCTTTCCTGACGGACAACCTTCCGTACGATATCTGTTACGGACTCTGGGAGATCATCGGCGGAACAATCGCATGGCTTATCGACCTGCTCTTCCCTGGCAACCCGGTCTCCGAGTGGCTGGTGTGCGACCAGGTATTGGTCATCTTCGCATTGGTCCTCTTCATGCTCGTCGTCTTCATCGTGGCATTCGTCGTGGTCCTGCTCAATCTATGGATGGAGCGTAAGGTCCTCGGAAGGCTGATGGACAGGCGCGGAACAATGATCGGAATGAAGGGATTCCTTCAGTGTGTCGCGGACGGTCTTAAGACCTTCATGAAAGAGAACACAATCCCCGCGAAAGTCGACAAGATGACATACATCTGGTGTGTCTCGCTTATCGTCGGTCTTTCTTGTTTTGTCGCTTGTATGGTGCCCCTGTCCGACAGATGGTATGTCGTGAACTATGACACCGGACTTTTGATCATCATGGCGTTCTACGCCCTTGCCCCGTTCTTCATCCTGGTTTCCGGATGGGCACAGAACAACAAGTACTCCCTTATCGGAGGAATCAGGGCAGCAGAACTGATGATCTCTTACGAAGTCCCGATGCTCATCATCATCGCCACCGTCTCCCTGCTCGCAGGAAGCTTCAACATCGGCGAAATCGTTGCACTTCAGGACACAGTTTGGCTTATCATCCCGATGGCCCTCGGTTTCATCGTCTTCTTCTTCTGCGCAATCGCAGAGTGTGAGAGGCCCCCCTTCGACATCGCCGAAGCAGAGACTGAGCTGGTCGAGGGATGGCAGACCGAGTACGCAGGAATGAAGTGGGGACTTATCATGCTCGCAGACTACCTCAGAGGTTCAGTCTCGTGCGGTATGGTCGCCATCATGTTCCTCGGAGGATGGACTCTCCCCTTCATCGGCGGAACAGCCCTTCCTGAGATCGTGTTCCTTATCAAGGCATGGTTCGTGTTCTTCCTGATGATCCTCGTCAGAGGAGCAATCGCTCGTGTCAGGCCCGATCAGATCCTTAACCTCGGTTGGAAGGTCTTCATGCCTTTGGCAGTGTTCAACCTCGCAATCGCTGTATTCCTTAAGATTGGAGGGATCTACTGATGGCAATGAAATATCTTGATAAGTATCCGAAGAACCTCGCCAAGAGCCTTTGGATCATGAAGCCTGTATGGACAGCCTTCAAGCTCTTCTGCAAGACAGTCGTCCACAGGCCCGTTACAGTCCTCTACCCCTACGAGAAGGAGTGGATTCCCGAGAACTACCGCGGACGCCCCGGACTCAGGTTCGACAGGTGCGTAGGATGCGGTATGTGTGCACGCATGTGCGTCACACAGGCGATCAAGCTCATCGAGGTGGATGACGACAACGGCAACAAGGTAATGAGACCCCAGGTCAACGTCGGAAGGTGCGCATTCTGCGGATACTGCGCAGAGTACTGCCCCGTCGATGCAATGACCGTCACGCCCGAGTACGAGCTGGCCGAGTACACAAGGTACGACCTGCTCTATGGACCTAGGAGGCTCAACTACCCCAACACGACTCCCGGTATGGAGGTCAAGCTGGAAGTTACACTTCCCTCCGATATCGCGAACGGCAACCCTGAGAGGCGTGTCTTCATCTTCGATGTCGACAAGCCCGAGCTCACAGACAGCAAATGTATCGGCTGTAAGAAGTGCTCCAAGGTCTGCCCCGTCGAGGCCATCACCATGGTCGAGAAGGGAGTCAACGACAAGGGAAGGCCCATCGTGCGTCCCGAGTTCGACAACGCGAAGTGCATCTCATGCAAGAACTGTGTGGACGCATGTCCTAAGGATGCTCTTCAGATCAAGGAGGTGCTCTGATGGGAATTATTTATGATTTCATTGTGGATATTTGGACCGGAGTCGTGGATTTCGCTTCATATGCGATCGAGAACCTCGACCTCGTAGCGTTCCTTATCCTCGCAGCAATCACAATCCTTGCTGCATTATACGTGGTTCATGACAAGGAGGTCATGCACAGCGCGTTCTATCTGGCCCTCGTGTTCCTCTGCGTGGGACTCTTCTACTTCTTCCTTGAAGCGGAGTTCCTTGGAGTAATACAGATGCTGGTGTACGTCGGTGCAATCACCATCCTGTTCGCATTCAGCGTCATGCTTACCAGAAGATACATAGTAACAAAGGAGGATGATTCCGATGAGTAAGAGAAGCACCAAAGGCCTCATAGTCGCAGGGGTCCTGGTCTTTGTGCTCGTCGCAGCGATCATGACTACCGACTTTGACCCGTATTTCGACACCCCTCAGGAACTGCCTACGTTCCCTGACGGGCACAGCGGAGAGAGCATATTCGATGGCGATGAGCTCGTGGAGAACAGTCTCCCCTACGCCATCTTCGAGCAGTACGGATTCGTACTCATCCCCTTGGCCGTTCTGATGTTCGGTGCAATGGTCGGAGGAGTCGTTATTTCCAAAGAGGAGGTCGAAGAATGATCCCGATGGAGTATTTCCTCGTCCTCGCAGCCATCCTGTTCGTCATCGGTGCGTACGGTGTGCTCACAAAGAGCAACGCGATCGTCGTGCTGATGTGTATCGAGCTCATGCTCAATGCCGCGAACATCAACTTCGTGACATTCGCTGCTTACAACTACGACATAGCCGGACAGGCGTTCGTCATCATGTCAATCTCCGTCGCAGCTGCAGAGGTTGCAGTCGGTATCGCCATCCTGCTCAACGCCTATAAGATGAGGAAGACCACAGAGCTTGACGATGCCAAGCTCACAACGATGAGGTGGTAAGATGATCTCAGAATTCACCTGGCTCGTCCCCTTCATCCCTATGATGTGTTTCCTTATCATAGGTATAATAGGAAAGAAGACGCCTGAGAAGGGCGGATACATCGCGATCGCCGGAGCACTCCTGTCGTTCCTGATCGCACTCGCTATCTCGTTCGAGTACCTTGGCAGCGATGAGTTCGCAAACGGCCAGGCGATCGAGAGCTCTATCCGCTGGTTCGACATCGGCGGCTACACAATCAACCTCGGATACTACGTCGACGGACTGACATGCGTAATGATGCTGTTCTCGTCCTTCATCTCGACACTGATCTTCATCTACTCTCTCGGCTACATGCACGACCAGGGTGAGAGGAAGAACAGGTACTATGCCGAGGTCTCGCTCTTCTTGACCGGTATGCTCGGACTCATCGTCTCGAGCAACTTCCTGGAGCTCTTCATCTTCTGGGAGGTCATGGGACTTTGTTCCTACCTGCTCATCGGATTCTGGTCCTTCAGGCACGATCTCGGAGATGCCGCATCCGCCAACGCTGCTTCCGCAGCAAAGAAGGCTTTCCTCGTCACCCGTATGGGAGACGTGTGCCTCATGGGTGGACTGTTCATCCTCCTCAACCTGTTCCACAGCCTGGACTATGCTTCAATGTTCGAGTCCGCAGAGGCAGTGGCAGCAGCCAACCCCGGTCTCATGACCCTTGGTCTCTGTCTCGTATTCGGCGGAGTCATCGGTAAGAGCGCCCAGTTCCCCCTGCACGACTGGCTCCCGGATGCGATGGCCGGACCTACAACGGTCTCCTCGCTGATCCACGCCGCAACTATGGTTAAGGCCGGAGTCTACCTCGTCGCAAGGGCGTTCCCCCTGTACGTACAGGACGCCGATGTCATGCTCTTCGTGGCAATCATCGGAGGTCTCACAGCGTTCATCGCAGCTACGATGGCGCTCAACAACATGAACATCAAGAAGGTCCTGGCCTACTCCACCGTCTCCCAGCTCGGATACATGATTCTCTCGCTCGGAGCAGGAGGATACCTTTGGGCACTCGGTTACGAGGAGCTCGGAGCACTCGGATTCTTCGCAGGATGTTTCCACATGGTCAACCACGCTTTCTTCAAGGCCCTTCTGTTCATGGGCTCCGGTTCCGTCATCCACGGATGCGGAACAGAGGACATGAGGCTCATGGGAGGACTCTTCAAGAAGATGAAGATCACAGCAACAACCATGCTCTTCGGATGTCTGTCCATCGCAGGAATCCCTATCTTCAGCGGATTCTGGTCCAAGGATCTTGTCATAGACACTGCAATGAACGCATTCAACAACGGAATAGACACAGCGGCCATTTGGTTCCTTATCCTCTGGCTGCTCGCAGTCATCACAGCATTCATGACAGCATTCTACATGTTCCGCATGTGGTTCATGACCTTCATGGGCGAGCCCCGCGAGAATGCACAGCACTGCCACGGCGAGTCTCCCAAGACCATGACCATGCCCTTGGTCATCCTGGCCGTCTTCGCTCTCATCAGCGGACTCTTCATGTTCTGCGGAATCACCGACATGCTTGCCTTCGAGGGAGAGGCGATCGATGGAATCGAGCACGGAATCGAGCTCTTCACCAACCCGTTCACCTACCTCACCATCATCCTGGCCGCCGTCGGTATCGGAATCGCATACATGATGTACGTGAAGAAGACCATCAACCCTGGAAAGTTCAACAAGGAAGGAGAGTCCTGGCTTTACAAGGCACTCACCAAGAGATGGTGGTTCCCCGACCTCTACAACCAGATTTCCTGGAAGTTCGGTTACGGAGTCGCAAAGGGAGTCAACTATGTCGACAGGCAGATCGTGGACGGAACCGTCAACGGACTGTCAAGCGCCGTCGTCGGCGGAGGAGATGTCATGAGCAAGGTCCAGACCGGACACGTGCAGGACTACTCGTCCATCGTGCTGATCGGAGTATCGTTCTTCTCCGTCCTGATTGTGGTTGTATACGCATTACTGGGAGGTTTCTGATATGAGTATGATACTTTCAAGTCTGATCCTGCTCCCCTTGATTGGAGCCATCGTGGCCTTGTTCATGGGAGGAGCGAGAGAGGCATACGCTAAGTACGTCGCAATCGGATTCTCCGCGATAACTCTGGTCATCGCAACACTCCTGATGTTCGGTCTCTTCGGAGACTTCGATACACTCGGAGAGAGCTTCGAATGGATCAGTACATCGACGTTCATCATGAACTACGCCCTGTCCGTTGACGGACTCAGCATCCTGATGGTCTTCCTGACCGCACTGCTCTGTCTCCTCGTCAACGTGTTCTCGCTCGACGAGCACAGGGAGAACAACAACTACTTCTACGCACTGATCATGGCGATGGAAGTCGGTCTCATGGGTGTTTACATGGCAGCCGACTACTTCCTGTTCTACATCATGTGGGAGATCACTCTCATTCCGATGTTCTTCATGATCTCATGGTATGGAGGACCCCGCAGGCACTACTCTGCTATCAAGTTCTTCATCTACACACACGTCGCATCACTTGTGATGCTGATCGGTATCTTCGCAATGGGATACGAGGCAGCCGGTGCAACCGGAATCGTCGACTTCAGCTTCGAGGCAATCAAGAACGGAATCGCTTCCGTCGCAGTCTCGACTCAGTCCCTGATCTTCGCACTGCTGTTCTTCGGATTCATGGTCAAGATGCCTTCCGTACCCTTCCATACTTGGCTTCCGGACGCACACACAGAGGCACCTACCGAGGGATCCGTCCTTCTGGCCGGTGTCATGCTTAAGATGGGATCATACGGTATCATCCGTATCTGTATCGAGGCTCTGCCCGACGCAGCATCCTACTGGCAGTGGGTCATCATCGTCATCGCGCTGATATCCATCATCTACGGTGCATACGGATGTATCGCACAGACCGACCTCAAGAAGATGGTCGCGTTCTCGTCAATCAGCCACATGGGAATGGTCATGCTCGGTATCGGATGTCTGTCCGACGCCGGAATAACCTTTGCAGTGTTCCAGATGTTCGCACACGGACTCATCACAGCAATGCTGTTCATGGTCTGCGGTATGACCGGACACAAGGTCGGAACCAGAGAGATCCCTCTCCTCGGAGGATTGGCAGGAAGGATGCCCGTATACGCGACATTCATGATGATCGCATTCATGGCATCCCTTGGACTTCCCGGACTCGTAGGATTCTGGGGAGAGTTCCCTGTCATCATGGCGTTCTACGAGTTCATCCTCGAGAACGATGTGATCTGGATGATCCTGTTCTGTATGCTGTCCCTCATGCTCACCGCAGGATACTACCTGTGGGCCATGCAGAGGACCCTGTTCGGACCTGAGACCACCAAGATCGATCTCAACAAAGCACACGACGTCGGACACTATGAGTTCGCGGTCCTGCTCGTGCTCGCAATCCTTGTCGCACTCTTCGGAGTATGGCCTGATGCGGCACTTCAGTTCATCGACCCCTATGTCGACGCTCTCTTCGGGGTGATTTGAAATGGCAGCTGATATCATATCTAGTATATTCGGAGACCTGACCCCTATGGCGGCCATGTTCTTCCTGCTCATCGGCGCATTGATCATGCCCGGAGTGCAGATGTTCATCAAGAAGCACACAGTGACCTGGGCTCTCGCCCTCGTCTTCGTTCTGTTGGCCTTCTTTGCCGATGTCATCCTGCTGACCAACGATGTCACCGGAGAGTATCTCGGTGTCAGGCTGAACACATACACCACACTGATGAGCATGCTCTTCCTGATCGTGCTGTTCCTGGTAGTCCTCGTCTCCAACGTGAGCACGGAGACCACCAAGAACCACTCCGGAGCATACTACGCACTGCTCTTCGGTGCAACACTCGGTATGCTGTTCGTGGCAGGCTCCAGCAGTCTGCTCACGATCTTCGTCGGAGTCGAGCTTACCAGTATCTCCTCATATGCGCTCGTCGCGCTGAAGAGGAGGGACGGCAGGGCTTCCGAGGCAGCGGTCAAGTACGCCATCATCGGAGGAATGTCCACTGCACTGACCCTGTACGGTATCTCGATGGTCTACGGGGTAGGAGGTACCCTCGATATCACTCGTCTCGCAGTAGTCGTTGCGGCATCGGACGGATTCTCCTGGGCATTTGCAGTCGGAATAATCTGTATGATCGCCGGTTACGGTTTCAAAATCGCAGCAGTGCCCTTCCACATGTGGGCACCCGATGTGTACGAGGGAGCGGCCACACCTGTATCAATGTTCCTGGCAACAGGATCGAAGAAGATGGGTCTGGCAGTGTTCATCCAGGTCTTCATGGCGATGTTCATCCTCTCATCTACAGTCGGCGACATCGCCGGACTGACGGTACAGTACATCTTCGCGGTTCTCGCGGCCATCACAATGACCGTCGGAAACGTCGTCGCAATCGCACAGAGCAACATCAAGAGGATGTTGGCCTACTCATCGATCGCACAGGCAGGATACATCCTGATCATCCTGGCGGTCATGACACCTCAGGCAGAGGCGGCAGGTATCTTCCACATGTTCACCCACGTGTTCATGAAGGGAGGAGCCTTCCTCATCGTCGGAGGACTCATCTGTGCCGGTATCGGCGAGAAGATCTCTGATTACAGAGGACTCGCAAAGAGAGCACCCTTCCTTGCTGCAGCGATGATGTTGTTCCTGTTCTCATTGGCAGGAATACCCCCGCTCGCAGGATTCACATCCAAGTTCTTCCTGTTCGCTTCCGCCGTGGGAACCCCCGGAGAGGCTGACGGAACCTGGATCTGGTTGGCATTCGTTGCCATCTTGAACTCCGCGATTTCGCTGTACTATTACGCAAGAGTGGTCAAGGCCATGTACATCGAGAAAGGAGAGTCGACCGAGAAGGTCAAGATCCCCACGATCTTCACCGTCGCGATCGTCATCTGTCTGGTGTTCGTCATCGTTCTCGGAGTATACCCTGACCTGATCTACGGATTCTGCGAGGACGCGACGCTGTTCCTGTTTTAAGTGGCAGTCCACTAAACCTTTTCCCAAACCCCTTAATTCTCTTCTTCAGCAATATCTGAATAAACCGTCTCGCTGGAATCTCCAAATTATTAAGTACGGCACGATGATACTGCAACAATGGCTCAGAGCTGGTATTCTGTCGTGGATGAAGAAATGGCATCCATCGACGAGATGATCAGGAAGGGAGTAAGGTCCTCGTATCCCGAACTTAACGAGATGTGCGAGAACGCTCTAAACTCCCGCTACCACGAGGTCAGGCCAGCGATAAGCGTTCTAACATACTATGTGAATGGAGGCAAGACCGCTTCCGAGGCAGTGGCGAATGCCATCTGTTTTGAGGCATCCTTCGACGGTCTTCACCTGCACGACAGGATCGATTCCAACGGAAAGGTCCTTTCAGGCAGGAAGAAGAAACTCTTCGGAAAGGAGCCCTCCACCACCAAGGTCATAGTAGCCGGGGATTTCATGTATGTCATGGGATTCCGCCAAGCATATTCGCACTCCCCCAAGTCCGTCCCCTACATGATGCAGGCATCGGCCACCATCAGCAACGCCATCTTCGATCTGACCGACAGGATGCGTGATCCCGAGATCTCCGAAGAGGATGTATGGGATCTGATGAAGAGGAAGAGTGCGGTCGAATTCCAGATCATAATGGAGAGTGCGGCCAACCAGGCAGGTGCCGGAGAGGACGCCCTTGCAAGGATGAAGGAGTGCGGAATGTACATAGGTTCGGCTGTCCAGATCCGCAGCGATATGGATGACCTGTTCGGTATCGAAGGGGAGAAACCCCTCTGCCATACACTGGTCACAGGATACCCCACCCTGGCGCTCTATCACGCCATGAATGACGCATCCATCGGACAGAAGGTCAGGGACGCTTACACGAATGAGAACCTCGATCCGAAGCAGGCCAAGGCAGTAGCCGACCTGATAAAAGGTTCCGAGACAATCTCCAAATGCGAGCAGGCCATAGAAGTATGCAAGAAGAATGCGTCAGACATCATCGATGGGCTTCCCGATTCTGAATACAAAGCAGCTCTGAAGGAGTTTCTGCAGACCATCTGAGGGATAACATGGACGAGGTCGATGTTCTCATAGTAGGTTCCGGACCGGCAGGAAGCGTCGCTGCAAGATATGCGGCGATGAAAGGCGCCAGCGTCATGTTCCTGGAGAGACGCCCCACAGTGGGAGTTCCCGTCAGATGCGGCGAGTTCATGCCATCCGACGAGGAGATCCTGAACATGTTCCCAAAGCTGAAGGACATGGATTCACTTTTCGACATCCCTGAGGAATTCCGCTGTCTGAATACAGTCGGCATAGACCTCATAAACCCCGACGGGAAGGTCACCGTATTGGATTTCAACGGATACACTACCGACAGGGACAGATTCGACCAGTATCTTGCCAAGCGTGCCCAGGAAGAGGGTGCGGTTCTCAGTACCGACCATGCATTCCAGAAGATCGAGGATGGCGTGGCCAGGACAAGCAAGGGCGACATCAAGTACAAGGTCATCATAGGTGCGGACGGGCCCGGATCCATGGTCGCAAGGAATCTGGGGCTCCAGAAGAACAGGAACCCCTATCCCGCGATGACCGCACAGGTCAAGGGAGATTACGGCAACCATACGCATATGTTCTTCGGCGGAATCGCCCCCGGGGCATACGGATGGATCATCCCCAAGGACGGACGCGCCAACATCGGAGTAGGTATGTCCCCCAAGTTCTCGAACGGCTCGCTGAGGGCATATTTCGATAAGTTCGTCGACAAGAACGGTCTCGAACCCGTCACCAAGGTCCAGGGGAAGTACGTTCCCAGCGAGGGACCGATCCCAAAGACGGTATCCGGAAACGGAATGGTCGTCGGAGATGCCGCAGGACAGGTCATCTCCGTCAACGGAGGAGGGATCCCGCTCGCCATGATAGCAGGCCGTATCTGCGGTAACGTCGCTGCAGATAACATCAACAACGGCACATCTCTTCAGGCATACGAGACCGAGTGGAGGGACATCATGGAGAAGCCCCTCAAACTGGCCGCATTCAACAAGAAGCTCGCGGACACGTTCGCATTCAGGTCTGATTTCACAACAAAGATGTGCATGGGGATCCTAGGAAAGCGCAGGATGGGCAATCTCATCAGGTGCAAGAGGATCTTCCCATGATCATTTCTTCCTGCATGCCTTCATTGGGGAACCGCAAATCGGGCAGTCGGGATACTTCTCTTTGAACCATTTTCCGCACCCGATGCACTTGTAATTCCACTTGACGACCTTCTCTATCCCCTTCATCCCGACGGGCTTGAAACCTATGCCCATAATCTTAGCGACGTTCTGTATCGAGTAGTCGTCCGACCAAATGGTCCCGTTGACGTCCAGAGCAAGTGCCAGCACGGTCATGTCCACCGGGGAGAGCCTGCCCAGGTCACCGCTCTTCTTGGCTGATTCCTCGACCTTTGCTAGTGATTCCTGAGAGCACTCCGACACATGCACCATGTCGCCCCAGAGAGCGAGGCGGGGATCCTCGTACTTCTGCAGTTCCCTGATGACGCCCGGAGGGCATACATGGTCCTCCTGGGGAAGGGCATCCATCGAAAAGAATGCGGAACTGTCCAATACGAGCATGTTCACATCATCGACGAAGGGATAGAAAAACGATACCCATTATTATGAGAATCCGATATCGAGTCAGAAGGTACGCCTATGGATGTCCTAGAAGTAATTGGAATCATGTTCTTCGGAATTTGGCTTTTCCTCCCGGCGATGATACCGAACACCACCGCTGTATTCTTCGGAAAGATGTCAAAGACCAAGATCGATTTTGGAAAGACCTGGAAGGGCAAGAGGATATTCGGGGACGGTAAGTCCTGGGGAGGATTCTTCGGAGGGGCACTGACAGGTGTCCTGCTCGGTTTCCTAATCATAGGCATCAACAACCTTTTCGGAGTGGGGGACGACGGAGGATACGGACCGTACTGGAGCAATCTGGGCGTCCTGATCTGCCTTGCGTTCGGATCCCTGCTCGGAGACCTGACGGGAGCGTTCATCAAGAGGAGGCTCGGAATGGAGAGGGGGCAGAAGGCGCCCATCCTCGACCAGTACGACTTCGTGGCAGGAGCCTTTCTGATCACGGCCCTTTTCTTCCCGGATTGGGTCTACGCGAATTACATCGAGGGATGGCATCTGGCCGCCCTGATATTCATATTGGTGATCATGTTCGCCGTGCACCGCATAACGAACATAGTCGGTTTCAAATTGGGGCTCAAGAAGGAGCCGTGGTGATTCAAATGAGCGAATTGACAACAGCATTGAGGGACTGTGGAGCACTCCAGTTCGGGGACTTCACATTGGCATCCGGTGCCAAGAGCGAATACTACATCGATATCAAGAAGGCGAGCACGAATCCCAAGGTGCTCTACATGATCTCCATTCTCATGGCGGAGAAGATGCAGGACGAGAACCTCCGTCCCGACAGGATCGCAGGGGTCGTACTCGGATCCGTTCCGTTGGCTGCGGCATTGTCCTTGGCTACAGGCATCCCGTATGTCATGGTCCGCAAGGAGAAGAAGGACCACGGTACCGGGAAGCTCATCGAGGGAGACCTCAACCCCGGGGACAAGGTCCTTGTTGTCGAGGATGTTGTCACCACCGCAGGATCGAGCATCGCCGCCATCAAGACCCTCCGCGAGAACGGGGCCGTCGTGGACACCGCGATGTCCGTCATCGACCGCGAGAGCGGCGGAGAGGAGAACTACGCCGAGATCGGTGTCAAGTTCCTGTCCCTGGTGAAGGCATCAGAGATCCTGAAGGAAAAGAAATGAGGCCCGAACCAGACTGCCGCCTGTGCGGGCTGTGCGAGGGACGCACGAACATCGTGCTCCCCGACGGTACGTACGACACGGGCATAGTGTTCGTGGGCGAGGCTCCGGGAGAGAACGAGGACAACGAGGGAAGGCCCTTCGTGGGCCGTTCAGGCAAGATCCTGGAAGGCATGATGAAGGATGCGGGATTCTCCCGTTCGGACGTCCTGATAACGAATACGGTCAAATGCAGGCCGCCTGGAAACAGGGATCCTACCCATGAGGAGATGCAGGCGTGCAGGCCGTTTCTCGAATCGGAGCTCTACGATGCCGAGGTCGTCATAGGATTGGGGAAATCGGCATGCAGGGACCTCATGAGCTACGAGGGAAAGATGGACGAGATCGTCAACATCCCCACCACAATACGCGTGAGGGACAGGGATGTTAAGTTCATCCCGACATTCCACCCCGCGGCCACGATCTACAACAAGACCTCCTGCGAGGAGCTGCGCAGGACCATCGAGATGGTTGGAGGGATGCTAAGATGAGATATTCGGGATTCATGATAGACATGGACGGTACGGTGTACAAGGGCGGGGATCTCATTCCTGGAGCGACAGATTTCATCGCTGCTCTCAAGGCCAAAGGCATACCTTTCGTGTTCCTTACCAACAATTCATCCCATTCCAGGGATTACTACTACAACAAACTGGTCCGTATGGGCTTCGACGTCTCGATCGACAACGTGCTGACGTCCAACATAGCGACCATCAGGTTCGTGCTCTCGGAGCGTCCAGGTAAAAGGGTGTATGTGGTGGGTGCCCCGGATGTGATCGAGGAGGTCAGGTCCGCAGGCATCAACGTGGTCGAGGAGGATCCCGACATAGTTTACCTCACATTCGACCGCACCATCGATTACGACAAGATCAACAAGGCGTACAAGGCGCTCTGCAAGGGGGCGGAACTCATCGCCACCCATCCCGACGATGTCTGTCCTACGGAGACCGATTATGACATCGATATCGGACCTTTCATAAGGCTGTTCGAGCAGATGTGCCAGACTACAGCAGTGGTCATCGGGAAACCGAGCAGGCTGATGCTCGAGATGGCCGCCCGCGAGATGGGAGTGGATCCCAAAGGCACCGTCATGGTGGGCGATCGTCTCTACACCGATATCAGGATGGGCAATCTCGCCGGTATCGCCACGATCCTCGTGCTATCCGGAGAGACGAGCAGGGGAGATCTTGAAGGCTCGGACGTGGTCCCGACGCACGTGTTGGATTCGGTAGCGGATATTCCTTCCTTACTGGAATGAGCCAAAGGACGTTCTTTCCTCCACCCATTTATATATTTAATTGCGCATATTATTTTGATGTGCGCGCGAGCGTTCGGATGCACGCGCTAGCGAGTGACGCACGACAAAGGGATGCAGCTGCTGAAGCGGTTGTCCTCCGATGGGGGGAATGGATGCACTTAAAGACGGTCGAGATGGAGAATTTCAAATCATTCGGTGGGAAGGTAGTAGTACCGCTGATGGAAGGTTACACTGCGGTCACCGGACCCAACGGTTCAGGTAAATCGAACATCACCGACGCCATCCTTTTCGTTCTCGGACCTAAGAGCCCCAAGGCCGTCCGTGCCGGCAGACTCACCGACCTCATCTTCGATGGGGGACGGAGCAAGAACAAAGCATCCTTCATGAAAGTCTCACTCGTCTTCGACAACAGGGACCGTATCATGCCCTGGGATGCGGATGAGGTCAGGCTCACCCGTTACATCAAGATGTCCGATAACGGACAGGATTACAACTCATATTTCTACATCAACGATCAGAAGTCCACGCTCACTGAGTTCGACAACCTGCTCACCAAGGCGAGGATCAGCGCGGAAGGATACAACCTGGTCCAGCAAGGAGACGTCACCCAGATCGTCCAGATGGGTAACACGCAGAGGAGAGGCATCCTAGACAGCATCTCAGGTATCGCCAGTTTCGATGCGGATATCGAGAAGGCACAGGCCGAGAGGAACGAGGCCAACGCCAACCTCGACAGGATCAACATCGTCGTCGGTGAGCTCACCGAGGACGTCAAGAGGCTGGAGAAGGACCGCGAGGCGGCGGAGAAGTACGTGGAGCTCAAGGACACGTTGGACATGGCCAAGGCCCAGTACTCCCACAGGAAGCTTCAGATGGCCAAGGCATCGTACGATGCGACATCCGAACAGATCACAAAGCTCAATTCGAACATCCAGAATTTCTCAGCGGAGAAGGCTGAACTGGAGCAGAAGAGGGACGGTAAGAAGCAGGAGATCGCAGACGTTGAACTGGAGATCGCCGCGAAGGCCGGCCCCGAGTACACCGAGCTCAAGAAGAAGATCGAGGATGTGAAGGTCGCATATGCCACCAAGAAGGACAAGGTGGAGTTCACAGAGGAGAAGATCGAGGAGAACAAGACCTTCAGGAAGAACTTCGAGGAGCGCATCTCCGAGAACGAGAGGAGCATAGTCTCCCTCGAGGAGAACAAGAAGGACCTTGAGATCAAGCTCTTCCAGGCCGAGAGGGACAAGGATGTCCAGTCCGAGGAGGAGTGCAAGATATCCGATATGATCTCCAGTTCAGGTGGGGAGCAGAAGGAGCTCCAGGACCGTCTGGCGAAGATCGAGGCCGACGCCGAGGAATGCTCCAACGACCTGTTGGACGCCCAGGGCAAGTTCTCCAAGGCGGAGACCGCATCGGAGGAGGCCCACAGGAACGTGGCCGCTCTGGACGAGAGGATTCAGAACATCGATTTCGAGATCAAGGATGCCAAATGGAGCCTTGATCAGATCAAGGCGGAGGCCGGGCCGAGTCTGGAGGACTACGGCCAGAAGATATTGGAGGCTAGGAAGAAGGAGTCCGAGCTGGAGAAGCAGGAGGCCGAGCTCAACGCAGTCTACAGGAAGGTGGACGAGGAGTACAAGGCTCTCCAGGCCGAGAAGAAGGTCTCCGAGAGGATGAACCAGGGAAGCATGGCCGTCGAGGCAATACTGGCCCTGAGGAACAGGGGAGAGATGCCCGGCATCCACGGTACGATCCAGGAGCTGGCCACCGTCGATCCCGGGTTCGAGACAGCACTGTCAGTTGCCGCCGGAGGAAAGATGCAGGCCGTCGTCGTGGACAATGACCAGGTCGCGGCGGATGCCATCGCATACCTGAAGAAGGAGAGGCTCGGAAGGGTCACATTCCTTCCTCTCACGAAGATGATGGGCGGAAAGCCGAGGGCGAAGGCCATCATGAGTGAGAAGGACTCGGAGGGCTATGCGATAGACCTCATAGATTTCAACCAGAAGTACTACAACGCATTCTGGTACGTCCTCGGGGACACATTGGTCGTCAAGGACATGGACACCGCCCGCAGGATCATGGGCGGAATCAGGATAGTCACCAAGGCCGGAGAGCTCATAGAGGCATCCGGAGCAATGGTCGGAGGTACCATCAACCAGCAGAAGCTGATGAAGTTCGGTGCGGCCTCCGAGGACAAGCTCACGGAGCTGGGCGAGAAGCTCAGGAAGGCATCCGATGCCCTGGACAACGTGAGGCAGGAGCTCAGGAAGGTCCGCGACGAGATCCGCTCCGCCGACGACGAGATGAGGGCGAACTCCACTGCTGGAATGGAGCAGAGGGAGAAGGTCGCAGGTCTCAAGGCTAGGATCACGGAGCTGGAGAAGTCCAAGAAGGATGCCCAGAAGGACCTTCAGGACGCCAGGGCCAAGGTGGCCGCAGCAGATTCGGAACTGGCGGAGACCAGGAAGGTCTTCACCATGCTCACGGAGCGCATGACGCTCTACACCGACCAGAAGAACAGGGTCAAGGACCGTATCGCCGAGATCGCTCCGGCCGACCTGCAGAACAGGATACAGAAGGTCAGGGACACTCTCCACAAGCTCACCGAGGCCATATCCGAGCTGAAGCTGCAGATCGGGGGAGTAGATACCGAGATCGTCGGATACAGGAAGCAGAACGAGTCCACCCAGATACAGCTCGATGCCGTCATAAAGGACATCGAGGAGGGATACAGGACCATCGAGGAGAACACTGCGGAGATGAACCGCCTCAAGGTGGACCTCGATGCTCTCCGCGCCATAGAGGCGGAGATGGAGAGCGGTCTGACCAACCTCCGCGACAAGAAGGACGGTCTCGTGGCCGAGATGTACGAGTTCGAGAACCAGGTCAGGGAGAAGGCGACCTCCATCGAGAACACCAACGCATCCGTCCAGAGGTTCTCCGCACAGTTGGGCATCATCGTGCAGGATATCACCCAATACCAGGCCGAGGTCGATGCCATTACATTCGAGGTGGCCCAGCCCATACCCTCCGAGGAGGAGATCAGGCGCACCATCAGGAACTGCGAGTCCTCACTGGAGAAGCTAGGAAACGTCAACCTGCGCGCCATCGAGGACTACGAGGAGAAGAAGGCCCGTCTCGACATGCTCAACGAGCAGGTCATGGCCCTCAACAAGAACATCGCCGACCTGACATCGCTGACAGATTCCCTCACGGCCAAGAAGAAGGGCCTGTTCATGGAGTCCTACAGGGCGGTCGACGAGAATTTCAAGAAGATCTACGCACAGCTCTCCGGCGGAGGAGAGGCGTACATGGCGCTGGAGGACGAGGATGACCCGTTCAACGGCGGTCTGATAATCAATGCCAAGCCCAGGAACGGAAAGCTCCTGAGGCTGGAAGCTCTCTCCGGAGGAGAGAAGTCGCTCACAGCACTGTCATTCATCTTCGCCATCCAGGAATACCAGCCCTCGCCCTTCTACGTGCTGGACGAGGTCGACATGTTCCTGGACTCGGTCAACTCCGAGATGGTTGCTCAGAGGGTGAAGGAGAGTTCGCAGAAGGCACAGTTCATTCAGGTGTCCCTGAGGAAGGTCGCGTTAGCGGTCGCCGATCAGCTGATCGGGGTAACCAGGCCACCTACGGGAATCAGCAAGATTATAATACAGCCCGATCTGGCTGAAGTCTCGAGATACGAGGAAGAGGCTGTAAACGACAAAGAGGCGATCTGAAATGGATGGGAACATTAGGATTGAGGACTTGGAGCAGCACCTGCTGTTCCACAAGGCAATGAGCGAGAACACCGAGACCTATCAGAGGATAGGCGGATACATGGACATCCTGTCGAAGGCGGAGTCCGGGGAGAAGCTCCCCGACCCGGTCGACGAGGCCATCAGGTCCGTATTCAGCCTGGTGCTGGAGAACGGGATCGACCCCTGGGAGATCGACCTGTCGGAGTTCGTGAGACTGTACAACAACAAGGTGGTGGCCGATTCCTTCGACATGATCGTGGCCGGAAAGCTGATGCTGATGGCATGGAAGATCCTCAGGATGCAGTCGGATTCCACCAGGGTCAGGTCGGAACCCCCTGTCCAGGACTTCGAGATGGACATCGACGACAGCTTCTTCTACGAGAGCGAGGACGACATGGTCGTTCCCGAGGTCGTGCTCACCGGAGCATTCCAGAGGGAGCCGATGCGCCCGGTCACCATGTACGAGCTCATAGACGCCTTCGAGGAGGCCAGGGAGGAGATCGAGGTCCAGCAGGAGAGGGAGCGCGTAAGGCGCGAGCTCAAGGCGAAGGAGCCCTCCAAGTTCGACAACAAGGCTCACGAGGAGGACGACCAGAGGGACGTCGAGGAGGTCTGGGAGAGGATCCAGAAGCTCGGTATGGGCCAGATATGCATCGAGGACCTGTACACCAACGACCTGAAGGAGAACCTCAAGACATTCGTATCCATACTGCACCTGGTAAGGGTAGGACGTCTCGATGTATGGCAGGAGACCCTGCCCTACGGGGACATCTTCGTGGAGATCATCACCGAGGGTGCATCAGGCACCATCGAGGACAGCACGGGACGCATCGAAGCGGTGATGTGACGTGAACGTCAAGGGAGCAGTCGAGGCGGCGCTCTACTCCAGTTCCGAGACCCTCCGCATATCCGATATCGCGGCAAAGACAGGATTCCCTGTCGAGGAGGTCAGGACCGCCATCCTGGACCTGCGCAGGGAATACGAGGAGAGGGATTCCGCAATCCAGATCGCCAAGATAGGTACCGAGTACAGGATGATGCTCAGACCCGAGTACACCGAAGTGACCGGCACCTTCGCCAAAGCGGAACTCTCCGGAGGCGCACTGCGCACCCTGACCGCCATCGCATACTATCAGCCTGTGCTCCAGTCCAAGCTCCTGGAGCTGCGCGGGCCCCGCGTGTATGACGATGTTCACACCCTCGTGGACATGGACTTCGTCGCCAAGAAGAGGGCCGGGAACACCTGGGAACTGACCACCACCAAGAAGTTCGCGGAGTATTTCGGCATCGGCAGCACCAGGCCCACTGACATCAAGAAATGGATCAAGGAGAGGGCCACCAACCTGCAGGAAGAGCCCGGCAAGGAATGATGTCCCCATCCATCGGCGGTTACAACTGACTGTCCGTCTTCCTAAGGTATATATTGGACGATTCAGTTCGGATTCCAGTCGATATATCGGCCCGTATTATTGTAGAGGGCTGGTAGGCGGCACAAGGCTGTTCCAATGTACCTGATCGCTGGAAGTAACACCGTCAAAGGCACCGTCAATGATGGTCTGGATGTAGAGTTCGCCCTTAAGCTGGGCAAAACCCTGGGAACGATTTACGGTTCCCCGATTGCGGTCGCGATGGACGGAAGGAACTCCAACATCATGCTCAAGAGCGCACTCTTGGCCGGTATAATGTCGGTCGGATGCGACGTCCACGATCTCGGTTCCGTCCCCACCCCCTTGATGCAGTTCTACATGGTTTCCCATCCGGAGGTCAAGGGAGGGGTGACTATCACCGCATCCTTCGCCCGCTTGGAGATCAACGGGTTCAGGGTGATGAAGGCCAACGGTATCGAGGATCCCATCTTTGACGAGTACACCATCGAGAAGATAATGGCCAACAACACGCAGGTCCCCGGCCTTCAGGTCGGCGAGTCCTATCTCGTGGCGGATTTCAGGGAGAAGTACATCGACTACATCCTGTCCGAGGTCGACGAGGATATGATCAGGGATGCAAATCTTAAGATCTGTCTGGATTGCCGTAACAGTGTCGTGGCGAACATAGTCAACAGCATCCTCATGAGGCTGTCCGTGGACTGTATCTTCATAGGCGGGGACACATCCATCATGGACGGCACCAGGCTCATCAAGCTGGGCCATGTGGTGAAAAGCCAAGAATTGGATCTCGGTGTCGCTCTGGAGATGGATGCGGACCACTGTCTGTTCACCACTGCCGACGGTGATCCCGTACAGGGAGACAAGTCCTTCGCGGTGCTTGTCAAGTCCATCTTGGCAGAGAACAAGGGAAAGGTCGTCATGCCGATCAATTCATCGACCCTTATGGAGGATGTCGTCACTCAGAACGGAGGTCTTGTGATTCACTGTACGATAGGTGAGCAGACCGTCGTAAGGAAGGTTCAGGAGAATCAGGCGGTACTGGGCGGAGACATATTCGGATGCATCGTCATCCCCGGCCCATTCTGTACATGCGATTCCATCGAGGCAATGGTGAGGATGCTCGCCATAATAGCCAAGGAAGGTCCTCTGGCACAGCTGATTAAGGACTTCCCCGACTACTACATCTCCAGGGGTTCCATGGATTATCCTCTGGATGGAGTTCCCGATCTTCTCAAGAGGTTCAAGGCCTCCTACGATGGGTTCAACATGGACCTCACCGACGGAGTGAAGGTGTTCCGCGACGGAGGATGGGTGCTCGTAAGGCAGTCCAATGTCGCAGGTACGGTCAAGATCTATTCACAGGCAAGGTCGAAGGAAGAGGCTGACGTCTGCGTGAAAGAGACAATCAATAAGCTATCGAATCTGTAAGTTCACTGCCTGAGATTCTTGGCGTGGACCGCAACCGCTTCGTTGATGAGTCTGGCGGCAAGAATTGATGTTATTCCCGCGGGGTCCGCCGGAGGGCACACTTCGCATACATCGAAACCTACAAGTCTGTCGCCCACTGCGTTGATGACCTTCTTGACATCGTAGGGGTGCAGACCGAAGGGCTCCGGAGTTCCGGTACCCGGAGCATAAGCAGGGTCTATGCCGTCGATGTCTATCGTCAGGTAGATGTATTCGTGTTTGACGCTGTCGAGAGCCTTCTTTATTGCCCATTCGATGCCGTTGTCGAAGATGTCATAGGCGCTGATGAAAGGGATCACGTCGTCCCTGTCCAGCTCTTCCTCTCCGATGGCGCGGCATCCTAGAACGTAGGTGTTCTCCACACCGACATGGTCTGCCGCACGCCTCATGATGCAGGCATGGCTGAGGGGTGTTCCGAGATACTCGTCCCTGGAATCCAGGTGGGCATCGATGGATATCACCGCTATGTCATCTGCGTTGAAGTTCTTCACGACGGGGATGTTCACAGAATGCTCTCCGCCGATGGTGATCGGGAACTTGCCGTCTCTGATGGCAGGTCCGACCGCGAAATCGACTTCCTGTACCATGTCCTCGGGCATGACGAAGTCGTCGACGTTCCCGTAATCGCATATCGCAGGCAGTTCCTGATGGACGCCGTGCTCGAAATGAATCTCTTCAAAATTATAGGAGGCCCGCCTGATGGCGGTGGGTCCCTCCCTTGCGCCCGCTTTGAAGCAGGCGGTATGGTCATACTGGACTCCGAATATGACGATGTCAGCGTCCTCGTATTCCGAGTCCGCTCCCGCATATCCGAGTCCGTATGATATTTTACCAGTCCTCACATGAACTTGTATCTGCCCATCGCGACGAGGTACAGAACTTCTGCTCCTTCCTCGATCTTCTGCTCCGCGTCGGAGTTAATAACGATGGAGAGGTTCTCGAAGGTCTCGAGATCCATGACGAGTGCCTCGTCTCCGGTGATGGACAGGATCTGTCCCTTCCTCTTGTCGATCATGGGGACCTGAACTTTTGTGCTGACAGGTCCAACGATGGATTTCTTTGCGCCGGTGAAGATGCTGACTGCATCGATGTTCGCCTTTGCGGATCCGTGCTTTCCGGGCTTGGATGTCGTAATCTTGACGATTTTACAAGGTTCCTCGTCAACGTTGACGTACCTTCCCTCTTTCAGCTCTCTGATCTCTTTCATCTCCCACATTGGTTTCACTATCCTTTGGAAATACTCGATCCGACACTCATGGCCGGAAGTTCACTTCCCTCTTGGAAGCGAACACATGTAAGCCGTAAACGTTTACTGACCTCATGTTATCTGGCAAGGACTATGTCGACTGTCCTTATAATATTATTTAGGAAAAGACGCGTGATTGTACGACGCCCTTGACCAATACGTTCGCTCATTCAGGCATGGAAAAGAGCGGTTCATGAGGGAGTTTCCCGTCGTCATCCCATTTGCCGTACATCTTTCCAACCCTGGTGTTGTCCATGAATCTCTTCATGCGGTCGCGGTACAGTTTGGGATCGTCCTTGCGTACGCTCTGTATGTTGTCCGCCCTGATCTCCACATAGAGCTTCGGAAGCGTCTCGATCATCCTCGTCACCTCGGGATCGTTCCTTATCCTCTTCAGGACGTACCTGTCGATCTTGAACCCTTTCGCAGGGATCGCCTTCCTGCCCGCATCGGTCATCAGCCCGAGGGATTCCAGACGCTCGCACCTGGCCATGTTGAGCCTGGTGAATCTAGACCTTGGCCTGCGGGGGGACAGCCTCAGGACGTTGCCTATCCCTTCTATCTTGTTGTGTGTGGAATCGATCCAACCGAAGCACAGAGCCTCCTCTACGGCATCCAGGTACGACATCCTCGCCGGATAGTCGAGGCCGCTGATTATGACCCTGCATTCCTTGGCCGTCTCATGGTTGTCGACGAGCCATTGTCTGAAACCCTCCCTGTCGAGGTTCAGGAAATCGTCTGGGATCACTTCGGGTCCGTCCGCCATACTATCCATCTTTCTTCCTCAATGGTAAGTATTTGTGGGGAGGCCGGTCTGACTTACTTCCTTTCGGAAAAAATGGTAAGTAAATCAGTGTCTCCTCGGTTTCCCTCTGTTCCTGGGCTTGTTCTTCTTCTGGGGCTTCTTGGGCGGTTCGGGATACCTGCGCTTGATGTCCTCCACCCTGGCCATGAACTCCTCGTTCAGCCTGTCCCCGCAGAATTCCCCGTGATACTGGTCGACCTTGGCGGCGATGAGGATCTTCCCGGCCAGCGCACGGGCGATGTTCCCTCTCTGCCAGTATGGGGCCTTGTGCACCTCGGGATGCTGATAGATGACTCCGTGCTTTGGAGGCCTCTTGCCCGATTTCAGGTGCCTGAACATGGCCTTCTCCGCTCCGAGGAGCTGGACCGTCGATGAGGGCAGTGTGGAGAGCCTTTCGAGTCCGCCCGAGAGCGATATGAGCCTGGCAGCCAACGGGCCGCCGACTATGGCGCACATGTTGGGACAGGTCTCCTCGACGATCTCCTGGATGTAAGCCTCGGTCCTCTCCTCGTCGTCATAGAGACGGTAAAGGGTGTCCGCGAGGTCGATCACGGCACGCATATCGTTGTCGTTGAAGTCCGCTCCGATGGATTGTATGTCTATGCCCAGCTCCTCGATTATGGCCTCCCTGTCGCCGTAACGTGCGATCAGGTCCGCATACTTCGAGTCCTTGGCGTAATCGGCGAGTTCGGGGAAGTGCATCCCGTACCACTCGTGGAGTCTTTCGTTGTAAAGATTGATTGTGGCGATCTGGTCATCCAGGTTCCTTATGGCCTGGACCAGGTTCTTGTCCCTGGGGACGGGTTCGGACGTCCTGAGCTTCCCGAGGCCCATCATGACCTCGTGCATGAACGCATCGTCGTATCCGAACTTCTGCGGGTTTAGGAAGGACGAATCGAAAAGTTCGGGCTTTCCGAGTTCGGACTGTCTCCTGTCCCCTACCATCAGCTTCTCGGGCACCAATGCCGCCAGTTCGCGCTCCTCGTCGAGTACGCCTCCTCTCTGGACGGCGGCCAGTTTCTCTGCGACCGCCTGTGCGTCCTTGGGCATCAGCCTCTTGTCGACGATGCTGTGCGACCTCTCGTCAACGAGGAATACTCCGAACCATTTCGTTACCAGTATCGCCATGGTATCACATCTTGGAAAGTTTGGTTATCTCCCTCTTGGGGAGATCGGTGACGTCCTCGCCGCAGAGCAGCTGGAGCCTGGCCTGGAATTCCAATTCCTCCATCCTGTTGTAGGCCTCTTCCAGGGTCCTCCCTTGAGTGATCGCTCCGTGCCTAGCCAAGAGCATGGCCTTGTACTGCCCATGCTCCTTCACGGCCTCCACCAGTTTCTTGGACCCCGGCGTGTAGTAGTCTATCATGGGGACCTCTCCGAGCAGGAGCACCCCCTCAGGCGTGATGTTGCTCTTGATGTTCTCCCCCTTGACCGCGAGAGTGACGCAATGCAGGGGATGGCAGTGGACCACCGCGTTGGTATCGTAATTCATATTGTAGAGTGCCAGATGGAACTTATGCTCTATGGAGGGCTTCCCTGCGGAGAGTACCTTTCCCTTGGAATCGATGAGCACCAGGTCCTCGGGTTCGAGCATGCCCTTGTTCCTTCCGGAGGGGGTGATGAGGATCTCGGAATCGTTGATCTTGACGCTCATGTTGCCTCCGGCGGATACCGTGAGCTGTCTGTCGTACAGCATCTTGCAGATCTTCACCAGTTCCTGCCTGGCGTACCTCTCGTTCATTTACCTCACCTTATGGATCTCGCTGGGCTTCAGTATGCCCTTCTCGGTGATGAATCCGGTCACCAGTTCTGCCGGTGTGACATCGAAGGCCGGATTCTTAGCCTTGGATCCCACAGGCGCGATCCTGATGCCCTGCAGCATCGTAACCTCCGTCTCGGACCTCTCCTCGATAACGATGTCCTTTCCGGTCTTGGTGTTGAAATCGAATGTGGAGATGGGTGCGGCGACGTAGAAGGGGATGCCGAAGTGCTTCGCTACTATGGCCTTGTCGAAGGTTCCGATCTTGTTGGCGAAGTCCCCGTTCTCGGCTATCCTGTCGGCTCCGGTGATGATCATATCGACTCCCTTGGACATGTAGTAGGCTGATGCTCCATCGGGGATGATGGCATGGTCGATGCCCTCCTGGTTTAGCTCCCAGGCGGTGAGCTGCATTCCCTGCAGACGGGGCCTGGTCTCCGATGCGTACACGAAGAACTTCTTGCCCTGTTCCTTCGCTTTCCTCATAGGTGCTAGGGCGGTACCGACATCCACGGTGGCCAGTGCTCCTGCGTTGCAGTGAGTCATGAGGGTCATTCCGTCCTTGATGAGCTCTGCCCCGTACTCTCCGATCTTGGTGCATTTGTCGACCATCATCTGTGCGTAATCGTTCGCTGCCTTGGCGGGTTTCTCTCCCTGCTTCAGCTTCTCATACATGTAGTCGACGGCGTAGAACAGGTCATTGGCCGTGGGTCTCGCGGCCTTGATGTCCGCCGCTGCTTTGTCCAGGTCGCATCCCTTCAGTGCCGCCATGCACATCGCGTATGCCGCTGTGGCGCCTATGGACGGCGCACCGCGCGTCGTCATGTTGCGAATGGCCTCCGCTATGTCCAGATAATTATCGAAATCCACAATGACGATCTTTGCTGGGAGTTCCCTCTGATCGATCATGCGGACCTTACAGTTCTCATACCATACTGCTCTGATATCGCATTTCTGTCCATCTACTGTGGCCTTCATCTTTGCACCTGTCCGTCGATTGGTTCCGATATATACAAACATTGTTGTTATCAGTTCAGAATTGTAGGTTCCGTCGTTCTGTAAATCTGCGGTCGAACGGTTGTACGAGTACGAAAGTTTAATATACGAACCGCATACGGAGTCTTATGGCAGAGGATAGCTCCAGGAATTTTGAGTTGTACATCACTCCAAAAGGAACGGTGCAGGTCTCCAACGATGTGAAGCTGAAGATCCTGCATGAACTGGCCGAGAAGGATCTCTCTCTGACGGAGATCGCCAAGAAGGTCTCGAAGGCTCAGTCCACAGTATCGGTGCACCTCGACACAATGGTGGAAGAACAGCTCATCAGCGTCCACGACGATCTTCAGGACAGCCGTAAGAAGTACTATACCCTGATCTCGCTGCCATTCGGGAAGTCGGTGGATTCATCGGACGAATCCAGGGAGGTCGCATTCAAGATCCTGGCCAAGGTCGCCCAGGATCCCGAGAAGATGCTCAAGAGCCTCCCCCGCTTCATATTCCTAGGATTCGATGGAATGGGCCTCAACGTCGACCCCATGGCGAACATTCTTGGATTTATACACGGCGCCAGCATGTCAGGTACCCTGAACGGTCCTACTCTGGAGGATACCGTGGACAACGCCCGCAATTACTTCAAGCAGATGGGATTGGGTGAGGTCAGTATATTCTCATCTAAGCCGCTGACCATCATAGTCAAGGACAGCGTGCCACTTACCGAAGGTGCCGCGAAGTGTCTGATCCAATACTGCGGAGGATTCTTCTCCAAGATAATGGAGGATGCTACCGGGAAGCCATATGAGATGGTAAGCAGCGAGGTGTTCGGTTCCGACTTCAACTATGTGAGGTTCGTACTGGAGCCGAAGGAACACAGGATCCCCTTACTCGTAGGCGGGCTTGAAGGAGAGTAAGGCTCCGTTTCCGAGCATTTGGCAGTCCTCGAGGATTAGTCTGATCCCGCCTTCGGCCACCCATCCGTCCCCGTCGCAAGGAGTAGGGGCATCCTTTCCGCCGATGAGGAGACCTCCGACGAATACGGTGTAACGGTCGACCATCTTGTTCCTGAAAAGCGAAGATATGGTCTTCCCTCCCCCCTCCACAAGGATGTTCTCGATGCCCATCTCCGCCAGTTCCTCCATGGCCTTGTCAAGGTCGATAGTGTCTGTACCAGCGCGTATGATCTTGTCGCAGTCCCAAGTGATGTCGCATCTCTCGGTGGTTATCATTATCGTAGGTGCGCGATCGTTCAGGACCTGTGCGGTGACCGGTGTCTTTCCGTGGGGGTCGATGACTATGCGGATGGGGTTCGTATCGTAGTCCCTGTCTTTCAGGGTGAGATGCGGGTCGTCGGCGAGGACGGTACCTACACCTACAAGGATTGAATCATATTGCTTCCTGAGGCCTTTAACACGGGTCTTGTCCTCATCGGAAGAGATGCGTACCTGCGTGCGGTCATCGCCGGCTATCTTCCCGTCGGCGGACATGGCGCAGTTAACGTGGATGAATGGCCTCATTGTTCTCCCCGGGAGTTACGGTGAATCTGTAGATGTTGTCCTTCCTCTCGACTCCGAACTTAACGTCCAGGAAGGATTCGAGGGTATCCATCTGACTGAGAAGGTGCTTGCTGATCCTTGAAACGCTGAATCCGCTCTTTCCCTGGGCCATCGCCATGTACGGAAGGACCTGGTCGGCCGTGTGGACATCCATGGTGGCTCCGCTGGTCATTTCCCTGATGAGATCCGCTGCCGCGTCCTCACCAGCTTTATCCGCTGTGTGTCCGCGGGATGTCAATGCGTTGCTTCCCAAGAGACCGTTCTCGAATTCCGCGGTCAGGACGATTCCAGCTCCGCGGGAGTCCCCGTCCGTCTTCTGTATGTCGAATTCGACATCCGCATAAGGTTCCAGGGCCTTCTTGCAGCTGACGATCATGTCCCTGTTGATCCAATCTGGGAGACGCTGGCTGAAACAGATCCCTGAGATCCTCTTCAGTTCTCCCAGTTCCTCGATGTCGAGGGGTTTGATGGTATCGATGGGGTCCAGTGTGGTGATAACACGGCCTCCTCCCTGGGGGTAGAAACCGCGGTCGATGATCTTGACGTTCGCCTCGATCCCCATCCTTCTCATCAGAGGGAACAGCAGTGTCTGATACGAATCGATGGGGGGTGCCCACATGACGTTGGTGCCTCCGCTGATGTCGACTGTCAGTCTCTTCCTGTGGTTCCTTCCTGCCAGCATCATGGCCTGCAGGACAAGGCTCAGGCTTCCTGCGGTACCGATGTTCATATCGATATCGTACTTCTGTTCGTTCCCGGGAGTGAAAAGAAGTTCTCTGGAACCGATGGTGTTACCCTCTACAGTGGATCCAGCCATCTGGGCCACCGCATCAACGGCGGCACAGTGCTGTTTGGACAGGCCGTTCGTAGGCCTGTTCTCCCTGATACGGGTGAGGTGAGTGGTGATCCCGGTGACGGTAGCCATGGCTACTGATGTGCGGACCATCTGTCCTCCACCTTCGCCTCTTGAACCGTCGATCTCCAGGACTGTCATAGGACGACCATATGCTTAACAGTTAAAAAAAGGGTATGAGTGCGATAGCCGGGAGTCGAACCCGGGTCAGGTGCTTGGGAAGCACCGATCATAGCCGTTGGACCACTATCGCAACGCCATCGTCATCATGAGTTCGACTAATAAAGATGTCGTCCAGTCCGAGAATCTGCCGTTTTGGAAGGGTATCTGTGATTAAGTCAGTGCATTCTGGTCGCCGAGATATCTCTTCGAAATGACGTTGAAATCCCTGTCCAACTCGTACACCAGAGGTATTCCGTTAGGGATCTCCACCTCGGGTATATCCTTGTCAGATATGTCTTCCAGGTACTTTACCAGGGCACGTAGTGAGTTTCCGTGTGCGACGATGATGACCTTGTCGCCCGCCAGCATCCTTGGTTTGATGACGTCATCGAAGTAGGGGACGACCCTGGCAACGGTGTCCTTCAGACACTCCGTCAGTGGGAGGTTCTCCGCGGGGACATCCCTGTACTGTTCCTGCTTGGCGGGGTTCCTATCGTCGTCGGGATCCAGTGCCGGCGGCGGAACATCGTAGGATCTGCGCCATATCTTGACCTGCTCCTCGCCGTATTTCTCCGCAGTCTCCTTCTTATTGAGTCCCTGCAGGGCGCCGTAATGCCTCTCATTGAGCTGCCATGCTTTGGTAACGGGGAGCCATTCGAGATCCATCTCGTCCAGAACGATATCGAGAGTGTGGATGGCGCGTTTCAGATACGATGTGTAACAGACATCGAAGTCGAATCCCTCTTCCTTCAACATTTTGCCGGCCAACTCAGCTTCCGTTCTTCCCTTCTCGGAGAGGTCCACATCCGTCCAGCCTGTGAAAAGGTTCAGACTGTTCCATTCGCTCTCCCCGTGACGTATGATCACAAGAGTCATCGTCTCAGGTGTTGGAACGTCCTTGTTCGCATCATCTATTGCGGATAGAGTAACGAAGCCGGCTGCCACGCAGAGGCAGATCAATACTATTGCCTTGACCCAACTAGGGATGCTGCTCATCGTATTAACATCCAACTCAGCGTATTTATGGATAAGCTATCAGAAGAATGTCGTCCCAGCGATTTTTATATCATTTGTTCATTAGGAGGATTGCGGACTCGTGGTCTAGGGGTTATGACGTCGCCTTCACACGGCGGAGGTCGCCGGTTCAAATCCGGCCGGGTCCACCATCTTATCCCATCAATCAACTCGTTTTGTACACATTTGTTCATTATTATGCTCGTTTTGTAGTTGCTATTAAATATCAGCAATTAGTACGTGGGATTAAGCATCCATCCATGTGGCTGTGATGGGCCAAAAAAGCATGAGGATGCTAGATCGCGGGCGGTTATTCCTCCTACTTCACCACTCCCCGCCCGCGTTTCCTACCTTATTTTCGAGCTTCTTTACATTCATTCTACAATGTCTAATGCACACATATGTACATTATTTTAGATATAAATCAGTTCATTATATATACATCCTAGCGTTTACTAGGATTATACATCCATCCATCATGTCTCCATCAAGATGGACGGTTGTAATGAAGTCGCGGGCGGTTTATTCCTCCTTTCCTTACCATTTCCCGCCCGCGGCCTCCCTCCAATTATCAATAATTAAATACGGCAACCTATTCCAGTGACATATCGGACTCGTGGTCTAGGGGTTATGACGTCGCCCTTACAAGGCGAAGGCCGCCGGTTCAATTCCGGCCGGGTCCACCATTTTCTTATGATCCATCGACTATCAATGTATATTTTTATACAATTTCACAGAATTCTTCAACAAACTCCAATCAGTTAGTGGACACATTTTCCTACATAGTAAACTATGTCCATTTCGTCCTATTATTCCTCCAATTCGTGAACGGCCGAAAAAAGAGTGGACACAGTTGCTTTGTTTGCCATGTACTGCATAGTTTTATCCAAGTGATAGACATGTACATCCATCATGGCAGACGTTCCCGATTTCCAGACCACCGAGGAAGGCAGGCAGTATGAGACCGAGGTAATGATTATCCTCAGTGCCGAGAAGAAGGATTACCCCAACTATTTCGGGGGACTCAAGGTCGCTTCCGGCCGTGAGTTCAAGATATGCAGCCCAATCGATCCCACAATTGAGTACGGTATCTTCCAGGAGCCCGAGGAAGGCACGATGGAGGAAGCGGTCGGAGCAGCGGTAAAAGCAGCCGAATCTTGGGGAAAGATTGCCATAGAGGAGAGGGCCAGATACTTCCAGGCCATCCCAGGCGTCCTAAAGGCCAGAAGGATGCATTACGCAGCAGCGATAACGGTGAGCTGCGGAATGATCCGCCAGGATGCCTTGAAAGAGGTCGATTCGGCGATCGAAGCGATCGAGAGGATCCTGAAAGAGGCAACGGAGATCGGAAAGAGGAAGCCCATGGGTGTTTGGGCGGTCATAAGTTCGCCCAACTCGCCGTTCGCATCCCCGGTAGCGTTCGCGGTAGCGGCCATGATAGCTGGAAACGCAGTTGTGATGAACCCTTCGAAGTTCTGTCCCATGCCGATCCATCTATTCTACAACCTGATGGAGAAATACCAGCTTCCCGACGGAGTGCTGAACCTCATCGTCGACAGGAAGGAGTACACGACGTCCGAGTTAGTCGACGACGCACGCATCGCCGGAGTCGTGGCCACCGGAGGAGGGGACAGGCTCGAGGACCTGATGTTCATGCAGATCGATGACGATTTGTCATTCGTCAACGAGCTCAAGGGAATGAATCCGGTCATAGTGTACAGGCCGTCGGACATGAAGGCCACTGTGAAGAACATCATGGATTCTGCATTCGCATACAGCGGACAGAGCATATTCGCATGCTCCAAGGTCATCATTACTCGCGAGGACCATACCAAGTTCACAGAGCTCCTCGCCGAGTACATGAAGGATCTGAAGACCGACGATCCCGTCAACGATACAACCCATGTCGGACCTCTCATCAACGATGCGGAGGCCAAGAGGTTCAAGGACCTTGCGCTTCAGTACATGCCGTTCACCATCGCCAAGGGCATGCCCGTTCCAAAGGACCTTCCCGAGAACTATGTGGCACCCATAGCGATCACAGGTCTTGAAAAAGAGGACGATCTCAATTACATCGATACCGCCCTGCCCATCCTGAACATCGTCGTGGTCGATTCCGTCGATGCATTCTTCCAGGAGATCGAGGACAGCGAGTGCGGGCAGTCCGCAGGTCTGTTCACCAAGGACCCCAAGCTCATCGAGCGCTTCAAGAACGAGGTTGACGTGCCCCAGAAGTTCATCAACGAGAGCAGCCGCAGCCTGAAGCCCGCATTCGATGCCAGGCTGGAAAGGTTCGTCAAGTGATCATATCGTCTTGACATTCCATGTGCAGCGTTTCGCTGCAGCTGTAAGAGGGGACATCTCGTTCCTGTTCAGAGGTTTGAGCCTATCCTGTCTGAAGAGGAACATGCAGCACCCTTCGCATTCCTCCGCGATGGCGGATATGGAATCCTCATCGTGCTCCCACGCATTCACCGTGACGGCATACTTGCATCCGTTGTCGTTCAGTATGGAGATGCACTTCCTCTGAGCATCCGTGATCTTCTTACCGACGAGCAGGTCTATTGTATGTGTATATCCCGCTCCTATCAGGTCGTCCAGATTGCCGGGGTCCCGGCCATCGGTGATGATCAGGACCTTGAGGCCGCGTGGTCTGACCTGTTTGATCATCTTGTACAGGTCGGGGAATGCAAGCGGATCGGTATCGGATGAGATGCCGAGATAATCGATCGATCCCTTGTCGCTCTCTAATATTGATATTATACTATCAATATCGGATTCCGCGCCATCCGAAACATGGATCACTGACATGAACTAGTCCTTGACAGTGACCGTATCTATCCTGGTGAAACCGGTGATGGGCATGGACTCACCTTATGGATCTAATGAGCGCACCTATCGTCTCACAACTGTCGGCATCCAGGTCGTCGGCTATGACTATCGCATCGCCTACAAGGAACGATACGAGCGCCATGGTCATGGCATACTCTCCGGACCAGGTCCTGACCGCTATCGGATGTCTGGCCATCGGGGCTTTCTCCTGCAACCTCTTAAGGTCTGTGCAGACCTCCAGGCACTGCTTCATGTTCCTCAGGACGGGATCGAGTATGAGGTCCTCCAGCCCCATTTTCTCTGCTTGTTCTGCCAGTTCAAGAAGACCTTCCAGACTATCGCTGCTGAGGCAGAGAGGACAACTGAAGGTCTTCGATATGAGCGCGAATTGCTCAAGATTCGCCTGATTGGCCCCGATTACGATGGGCCTTCTGTCCATGACGTGGACCAAGGCCTTCGAAATGTTCGCAGGATAGTCCGATTCGATGATTATGTTCCCATCCCACAATTCACCCACCAGCTGGACGAGCGATGAGAACGGTTCTGAAGCGAAGCTGTCGTTGCGTATGCAGATCGCATCCGGGATCCTGGATGATCTGTTCCTTTTAGTGAGCTCTGCGATCCTCTTGCATGCCGTGTTGGCATCGGTCATGTCGGAGATAGTGAGGGCCATCATAGATCTGCCAACTCCTCTCCGTATACGCGGGCCATGTCTGCCGCTCCAGGACCTTTCATGACCACCATGTCGGCTCCGGACATCATCACCGCCAGGGCGACCGTTGCCTCGTGCATCGATGCCATCCTCGCAGTCACATCCTCGCCGTGGACATCCCAGGAGGAGGTGACATCGCAGATTATGTTGCGGTTCGAATCCTTCTGGCCGCTCAGTCCATCCAATCTGTAGGCGTTTATCCTGTCGCGAAGACGCTTCAGGGCAGGCCCCATGATACCAATGCCGAGGTCCACTATGATCCTCTCAGCGCCTTTGGAGGCCATCTCCCTGCATAGCTCCTGGGGCGATGTGCCGTCGCATTTGGCGACTATGATGTGGCGGTTAGGGCAGTCAGCCAGTTCGAGGCTCTGTTCTCTGTCCCTGCATCCTATTATCATCACCGAATCGTCCACCAGTGTGGCTGCTTCCCTCAGAAGTTTGGAGTCCCCGCAAATCATGACGGGGAGCCTTGTCCTGTCCAAGATCCTCTTAACCATCTCGGGCGTTCCATTGTTCCCTAATCTGAGGCAGACGCCGTCGGCACCCAGTTCCTTCCACATGACCGCCCATTCCTCGGGATTGGTCTGGCGTCCCGAGAACATGGATGCTGCGGATTTCGGGTAGCCTTCCAGTGTATCTAGCACCTCTCCGTAGATGACCGGCCTTCTGTGCCTCGCATTGTCCAGGTCCAGGAAGGCGGGGCTTCTCGCACCGCCAATGACATAGTCTCCCCTGCCGACTATGAGTTCTTCGATCTCCGCCGCATAGGTACGGGAGGTCTTGGGGAGACGCATCGTATCACGCGAGTTCTGTGAACTCTTTGAGAGTGAAAATGCCGTTGAGCTTTTCCAGCTCCTTCGGCAGGAGCTCCTTGATCTCCGGGATCGTCTTGTTGCTCTTGCCGACGTCCATCACAAGTTCGAGACTCATGGTCTCGTAGCAGATCTTGACCTTGCTGAACACTGATATGAGATTGACGTTCCAGTCGGCTAGCACTCCGAGGGAGTCCGTGATGCTTCCGGGGCAGTCGGGGATCTCGAGACCGACCTTCACGAGCTTGGTCTCCTCTTTGAAAAGTGTAATGGAGCAGATCCATGAGTCCGCATCCATGGTGATCAGCACATTCTTCCCGTCGATGTTGGGCAGGAGGTCTCCGTATACCTTTCCGATGTCGAAGCATCCGTTCTCGATGGTGATGGGATATCCGCGCCTGACCTCTTCCTTTCCGGTCTCATCCACCTTACCCTTGAATAGCCTTCCGATGTCCGCGGGTTTCAGCTCGATCCTCTTGATCTTCGATACAGAGGGGTCGTTCGCCGCCTTCAATGCCCTGAACTGCTCGAGTATGAGCTCCCCTTCTCCGGCGAAGTTCATATCCGCCATGAGCTTCCACACGATGACCGTGTCGGAAATGCCGTTCAGCGAGACGGAGTTCAGGATGTTGATCTCCTTCTCGGCGAGGAAATGGGCGGCCTGCGCACTGGATCCGGGAACGTCGTCCATGTACATCGTGATGTGCGTGAGGGTACGGTAGTTCTCCTGGGGGAACATCGAGAGCATGATCTCGTAATCCTTGGGTCCATGAGCAGGATGCTTGAAGAGGGTGCTGTACACGCAACCTCCGTCTACGATACCGATCGTATCGGATATCCAGTTGTCAACCTTTATGGACGAGCCACTTACCTTCGCGAATTCCCAAATCTTCATCGGAGACCCTTCGACACCCGATTGGCATCTTTCATCATATAACTTATGCCCTGGTGGAACCGATGGCAGTTTTTTTCTATGTTTTCTATAATTCTTAAAGCATGATTGATACCTACGGCCTGACCGAGTTCATTCGGAAGCTCAGCGTCCATACCACGAAGGTATTGGTCATAGCCATGGCCCTGTTCATGCTGGTCTATTCGGTCGCGTGCATCTTCCTCCAGCTGGATTCAGATATGTTCGGCGGAGACCTCATCATTGTGGCCTTCGCCATCACAACCATCATGTCGGTGCTGACCATCTTCACGAAGAAGATCGACGTCTTCAGATTGGTAGGGCTGTTCGCTCTGATGCTCGCCATCCAGAGATTCTATGTCAAACTCATGGGTTTCTCTTGGGACAACAACACATACACCGTCCTATTCGACCTGTACTTCATGGGTCTGGCCATCAATCTGATGGTGACAGGCATATCGTTCACGTTCGGGAAGGTCATCAGGCGCAACTCGATGATGATGACCTCGATACTCATGGCCATATACGAGTTCATAGTCCTGGAGTTCTTCTCGGCTCCCCCTATGGTAGGTGAGGCGGGCCTCTACTATGCTTACCTGATATGTCTCATCGGGATGTACCTGTGCATAGCGGGACTCATGGACGTGGATCTGATAAGGAACTCCACCAGGAACGCTAGGTACTCCAGGTCATTGGAGGCGTTCCGCAACGAATACCAATATGACCGCGGTTCGGCCGTTACGCATGAGGTCGCGAGGGCTTTGGTGGACCGCAGCTCTCCCCTATGGAAACCTGGTACCGGGGAGCCTGTGGAAGCGGAGATGCGTTTCGTCATCGAGGGATTCAGCACGGTCACTTACGTCATCGTGCAGAAATGGTACGGGGACGACAGGCTGTTCTTCACGGTCCATGATTCCCCCGGGAGCATACTGTTCGCGAACAGGTTCGCAGTGGACGGCATCAGGCTGACGGACAGGAAGCTGACCCTGGTGGGAAAGGACGGCACCAACGCCACGATATGGGTGAGGGATTGACATGAAGGTTTCTGAAACTTGGAAGGTTCATCAGGCCAACAAGGGCCTGAATCTCTATTCCAGGGCAGTCATGGTCGCTCTCGGAGTGGTGATGATCGTCGTAGGTCTGGTGACCCTGACCAAGATGATCATGGATATGGGGGGCCATATCGACTTCAACGCCTATCCGATCCTCATTGTGTCCGGTGCTCTAGTGATCCTCCTTTCCAACAAGCCGGCCAGCAATGCCGTACTCGTAACGAGCATATCTCTGGCGCTGTGCATCTTCGTGAGGATGCTGTATACCATCAACGATCGTCCGCTGACCTACACGATCCCGGTAGCCGCGTACTGCTTCATACTGATACTGAGTTCCATCTCGTATTACGTTGGTAACCGTCACAACGCCTGGAGGATCATGGTCCTGGTCATCGTGCACATCGTGAACTGTGCCGCCAACATCCTGTTCGTTCTGTATATGACGAAATCATGGGACAATGTGTTCGACGGATGTCTAGAGGACATCGCGGCCATTGTGTTCTGCTGCGTATTCATCTATTTTCTTCAGCAGCCGGCGGTGAGGGAGGATTCTATAAACGTACTGATGAGGACAGGTGTCGGTGCTCTGGAGGCTGTGGCGATATCCCGTTCCACGATCTACATAACTGAATCGTCGCTCTCGGAGATGCTGGGCCAGACCAGAACGACCTGGACGAATTATGAGGACGGTCCTGTGGCATCCGAGGGAAGGTCGGAGATAGTGGACGGCAAGAAGACGTTCCAATGCACCAGCAGGATATGGAGGGGCGAGGATTTCATCCGTGTGTCGTTGAACCGCGAAGACACTGCGCTTTCATACGGTTCAGGTTTCGAGATACGTTCCGTGCAGTATGCGGATGAGGACATCGGAAGGTTCGTCTATCTGTACGGCAGGGAAGGATACTTCGTCAAGCTGATGCTGGTCAGCGATTTCGAACAGATGATGGAAGTCGATGAGGAAGATGATCAGGATCAGTTCTTCTTCCCGGAGAGTTCGAACTGATTCTTCGGCGAGGTCAGAGGCCGCGTCCAAACGGGCTGTTCCTCGGATTGATATCTGATGTCCATGGCGATGTTGTGGAGGCTTCCCGCATAATCTCTGTCGGAAGCTATCCTCCTGATGGTCTCCGAGTCGTTCCCGGAACGGGATTCCATTCCGGACATCTTCAGAGCCTCGTCCATGAGGTCGGCGGCCTCGTTGAGCAGCTGTTCCGCCTTTAGGAGTTTATCTGCACGGTCCATCTCAATCCTTCCTGGTGATGATGTACCTTGCGGGCCTGGATGCATCGCTCTTCGCTGAGTATCCGCATTTCTTGCAGTCCCTGGAGATCTCCACCGTCTTCCAATCCAATGTCCTGTTCTTTACGGATTCCAGCTTCCCTCTGCATACCGGGCAGACCTGATACGGGACGGAACCGTTCTTGTGGGCATATCTTATCTCGAGATCGAAAAGGCCTCTCTCGATCCCCACCTTGCGTATCCTCTCCCCGCTGACGCGGAATGTCTCGTCGACGCACATCAGCTCCGTAAGGACCAGCTCGTTCAGGACGTTCTGGGAACGGACTCTGGGAGAACGGCTCAGACAGTTCTCTATCGCTTTTGCGATATCATCGTCTTTGGGGATCCTGTAGGACATCGGGAAGACATCGGGTTACGGATATATCGTCTCTACCATGGAGGGGGTTGTTTCATGATTCTAAACCTTTTTAGGCTTAACAGTTCATTGCATCATATCCCCATGCGTGTCGACTTCATACAGGACAAGGACGCCGATGACATCAGTGTCATCGTGCACGCCCCCTCCCGCTCTAAAGATGTAGACGAGCTGATAGAGGCCATAAAGAGCTATGCGCCCTCGCCGCTCTCCGGTTATTCCGAAGGGGTCGTCACCAAGCTGAACAAGGATTCCATCATACGCATCTATTCCAAGGACAAGAGGGTGTATGCCGATACTCTGGATGACTCGTATCTGATCAAGAGCACGCTCTATCAGCTGGAGGAGAACCTTCCCAGGCAGTTCGTAAGGATCTCTAATTCGGAGATAGTCAACACGGACAAGATCATCAGATTGGATCTGAATCTGGCAGGGACCATCAAGGTACATCTCCAGGGAGACATCCAGACACGCGTTTCCAGGAGATACATCTCGAAGGTGAAGGAGGTGCTGATGTGAACGTCAGCAAGGATCTGATCAGGCTGGCGGCCTTAGGGTTCATTCTGGGGATGCTCATCGGCGATATTCTGGTGGTTGCTTTCACCGCATCCGAAGGCATATCGTTGGCAGCACCTGAGCTCATCGACGAGTTCGGATACGTTCCCGCAGTGATCATACAGACATTGCTCTCAGGGGTATTGGGGTGCATATGCTTCGGAGCCACGATTGTGTACTACAAGGATGAATACGGCATACTTGCGGCTACCTGCATTCACATGCTGATCGCATTCCTGGCCCTGATTCCGATCTCCAACTTCCTGTGGTGGACCGGACGTGTAATGGAGGGCAACATTGTCGTCCTGGCGATGGGGATCTGTGCGTATGTGATGATATGGTTCTCGGTCTACATGTCGTACCGTATCCAGATTCAGAAGATCAACGAGGCCTTGGAAAGAAGGAATTCCGGCAAGGAATGATACCGCCCGTCTTCATGAAGATACCGTCCGTCTTTGTGTCGGAATAAACCTTTATCTCACTACCTTAGAATCAATTGATAGGTGATGTGATTTGGACATGAGGAAGATGATTCCTGTCGTTGCTATGATCGGCGTCCTGGTGATGCTCATTTGGGGATATCTGGATTCTTTCAAGTACAGCTGGCTGGCCATAATGGTCGCAGGTATAGTCATCGTAGCCATCTCGATTTATGAGAAGGACAGACAAGACAAGCAAACAAAGTGACATTCGGGCCATCTACAGCCCGATTCAACTTCTTAGGGTGTTGAACATAACCTCGATCAATAAAGATAACGGAAGATACCGATATACCGTTCATCCTCTGATATCAACCATCTGTCGTCCAGTCCAATGTAACACTTTTTAGAATGTCAGTCGTCAGACATCCAGCAATCTTCTGAAAGGGAAGGATATGATGAGTGACAATAGACTGAACAAAGGAACGTCCGGCAATGGATCGGACCGTTCTATGATAATGCCGTTCGCAGTAATCGCATTGCTTGTCATGGCATCCGCCATGGTTCTCCTCGTCGATGACGGAGTACAGGTGGAAGCGGAAGGCGGCAGCTGCGGCAGCGGTTTGACATGGGAAATTAGCGGTGACACGCTAAAGATTTCAAAGACAGGTGAAGGTACCGGAGAGATGACGGATTTCAACAAGGACAACAAACCGCCATGGTATGGAATGGATTATTCCAAGGCAGTTGTCGGCGACGGAGTCAAGACGATAGGCAACTATGCATTCCGCGAATCGAAGATGGTGGAGATCACTATTGCGGATTCGGTCGCCGCCATCGGTGAGGGTGCCTTTGCCCTGTGCGGTTCTCTCGAAGAGATTGAGGTGCCTACATCGGTGAAAGCCATCGAATACGGAACGTTCCTCAAATGCGTGAAACTGGAGGTGGTAAACCTTCCGAGAACGCTCACTTCGATCGGGGAGGATGCGTTCTACGGATGTCATTCGCTTCCGTATGTAGAACTCCCAGCAGATCTGGAAGTCATTGGCGAACAGGCATTCGCCGACTGTCAGAGTCTCATCACCGCATTGATCCCGTCTAAGGTCAAGGAGATAGGGCCATGCGCCTATGCGGACTGCCCCGATCTGCAATATGCCCTCTTCATGCCGGGATGCACGATGATAGCGGAGGCGATGTTCTACATGTCCAACGGCCTTGAGATGGTCTACATACCGTCGACCGTGAAGGATATAGGCGAGAGTGCGTTCGACAGTGTCGCATTCTACGACAAGGACGGTACCACCCTTCTTTCCTACAAGGAGCTTCCCGGATACGAATACAAGGGCGGGAACGAGAAGCTGGTGAGGGTCAGCGAGAGGAGCATAATCATAGCCGAGGGAGAATGCGGAAACGGTGTGACGTGGACCTATGATGACGCAGGCAATCTGGTAATCTCCAAGACCGGAAGCGGCAACGGTGCCATGTGGGACTACGATACCAAAGAGAAGAAGACTCCCTGGTATCAGCAGGGTTTCCAGGTTAACACAGTGTTGATCAACGAAGGCGTCACCAGCATAGGGAACTATGCGCTTAACGGCGCCGCCACCCTGACGTACGTGTCGATACCTTCGACCGTGAAGACCATCGGGGACAAGGCATTCGCATACTGTGTCCAATTGTCAGAGATCGAAATCCCCAAGGGAGTGACGTCCATAGGCGCTAATGCATTCGATTGGTGCATGAAGCTCAGCGACGTCTCCCTGCCTTCGACCCTGGAGACACTGGGGGACAAAGCGTTCTCCGGTTGCAGGAATCTGGAAGAGATAACGATCCCGGGCAGTCTCAAGAAATGGGGTAATGAACCGTTCGACAGCTGTGGACTCGTAAAAGTGGTCATATCCGAAGGTGTGACGACCGTGGGAGCGGACGCATTCAACATGTGCATGGATCTCAGCCAGGTCGTTCTTCCCTCTTCGCTGAAGTCGATCGGCGACAGGGCGTTCAAGGACTGTATGGACCTGAATTCAATCACATTGCCATCCGGATTGGAGACCATCGGTGCCGAAGCGTTCGCCATGGGCGACCTGGAAAGTATAGAGATACCCGGTTCGGTCAAGACCATAGGGGAAGGTGCCTTCAAGAGCAATTGGGACCTTACGGCCGTGAAGCTCAACAGCGGTCTGGAGACCATAGGTCCGAGCGCTTTCTCCGGTATCGACATAACGGAGATCACTATCCCCGATACCGTCAAGACCATCGGCGAAAGTGCATTCTGCAACTGCAAGTATCTGGTCACTGCGAAGCTGTCCTCTTCCTTACAATCCCTTCCTGAGAAGGCATTCAGCAGCTGTAACGCTCTGAAGACCGTCAACATCCCTGCAGGGGTCAAGACCATAGGTAAGGCCGCATTCCAAGACTGTCAGAACCTGGAAGCCATACTGCTTCCGGACAGTGTCGTCACTATCGCTGACGAGGCATTCAGCGGATGCATGCACGCAAAGACCCTCGCCCTCTCCTCTAACCTGAAGACCATTGGTAACAAGGCATTCTACAAGTGCGGGGACCTTGAGAGCCTGCAGCTCCCCGATTCGGTGAAATCGATAGGAGAGTACTCGTTCTACGGCTGTACGAACCTTTCAACGATCGCCATCAACGTTGGAATAACCGAGATTCCGCAGTATGCCTTCGCAGAGTGCTTGTGGACGCTCAATCTGATATTGCCTTCGGGACTGAAGACCATCGGCGACCATGCGTTCTACAAATGCGCATTCGTCAGTAAACTTTCCATTCCCATGACGGTGACGACCATAAGTCCGAGCGCATTCGAGCTCTGGGAAGGGATCAAGTCTGTGAAGATCCCGGCCAGCGTTAAGACCATCGGAACCTCCGCATTCGGAGAGACGCAGTTCTATGATACCGACGGTACCACCGCTCTGAGTTATGCGAACCTTCCCGGACACTCCTATTCCGGAGATGTTAAGAAGATGGTCAGGGACCAGGAGAGGTCGCCTCTCGTGGATGAGGGAGACTGCGGAAACGGAGTCAGGTGGATGTACTATTCGGACGGTGCATTGGATATCGTGAAGGTCATCAACAGCACCACGGCGAAGATGGACGACTACAGTTTCGACAACCCCGCACCTTGGGCCGAGTACGAGATTTCGAAGATCGGAATCGACGGAGGAATCACCAACATCGGTTCATGCGCATTCGTGTACTGCGGTTCCGTGACTGAGATGCAGTTCCCGGACAGCATCGAGGAGATAGGCGACTACGCATTCTACAGATGCATCTCATTGGTTGACTTGGTTCTGCCAAAGGACCTGAAGACCATAGGTAGGGAAGCATTTGCCGGATGCACCGCGATCGAATACATCAACTTCCCGTCGGTAAAGACTGTCGGAGACGGTGCATTCGAAGGACTGAGCTTCTTTGTGGGAGACAAGGAGGTCGAGCCGACCGCCAAGAACCTCTCTGGTAGGATCTGGGAAGGATTGGGCGACGGTCTCCTCTACACCGAGGATTCCCCTTCGTCCGGAATCGATCTATGGATAATCGTGGTCGTAGTGGTCGCGGTTATCGCTGTAGTGGCGATAGTCCTCTACATCAGGTCTAGATGATCAAAACCCTCCCGGGCGACCGGGAGGTTAAACCTCTTCATGTTGTTTTCAGAATCTGATGAGGCATCCGTTTCGTGCCCGATTACATTAAAAACGGGAAGGCTATAGACTTCATCAAGCGGGGGTAGCCGAGTTGGCCAAAGGCGCGGGACTTAAGATCCCGTCCTTAGTGGTTCATGGGTTCGAATCCCATCCCCCGCACTTCTGATCCCGGATGCAGTGAGAAACCGCGAAATACAGGTTGTTTTCACCTCTTTCTTTATAATAACTTTAATAGGATGATGGTATTCGAAATCCCAACGGAGTAATACGCTTGCCTGGTGAAACAAAGAAATCAAAGCCTGTTCAGAAGCCCGCTCAGAAACCGGCCGCACAACAGAAACCTGCACCTCAGAAGGCCGCCGCACCTAAACCGGCACCGAAACCAGCTGCACCGAAACCAGCTGCGCCCAAGCCAGCAGCACCTAAGCCTGCCAATCCTAAAGTGATCGTTGCGAAAACGGTCCCTCAGAAGGTAGTTTCGCAGGCCAACTCATATTCCGGCGAGAAATCTGGAGCGAAGAAGAACAAGCCTGTGAGGACCAAGGAGTCCACGAAGAAGCAGTCGATGCTGAACACCCATAAATTGGCCCCGTTCAAGTATGACATGAACGAGATCCTGTCCGTATCGAGGATGGACCCCGCAAAGGCATCATCGTTCTTAGCCTCGGTTATCGCAAAGGCTTCACGTATCTCCACCAAGACCGCGAAGGAGTTCGCAAAGACATATCTCGACGAGGGAGACCTCACAAAGGACGAGTATGACAAGATCTGCAGGCTCCTCGACA
The DNA here is from genome assembly GCA_015063285.1 of Thermoplasmata archaeon. Taxonomy (NCBI): domain Archaea; kingdom Methanobacteriati; phylum Thermoplasmatota; class Thermoplasmata; species Thermoplasmata archaeon. Next base: position 2,860 of record SUST01000001.1, on the reverse strand, counting down.
GGTACAGCAAATTCCGCTGAAGGGGGTTGCGCCCATGGCTTCCGAGGAGATACTCCAAAAGACCCTGAAGAATGCCGACGGCAAACCCTTCCAGAAATACAAGGGACTCCAGAACAACTTCTTGCTGGAGAACTATGAGATCATTTTCGACGACATCCAGAACGACAGGGCAGGACACACTGCCATGCGCGTCAGGGTGCCTCATAAGAAGGCCGGATTCCCGGCAGACATGTATGATACCAAGAAGAGGGAGATCGCTCTAAGGGACCTCATCGCCAGGCGTTTCAGGGAGGCCGCTCGCACCCATGCGAGGTCGCCCATACCGAAGACCTCCGGAGGAGAGGTGTACATACCACGTCCGGGACAGGAGATCCTGGAGAGAGGGAGCATAGCGATCACCCAATACTTCGTGGAGGCACGCTTCACAGTGGATCTTCCCGCGGACGGGAACAAGGTCAGCGCTATGGCGATGAACATCCTTCTGGAGAGGATCGACAGGATAGTCTCCGAATCCATGTACTTCTCAGCTTACAAGCAGTCGAAGGTCTACAACCATCTTCAGACCTATGAGAATGCGGAGTTCATCAGGGAGAATCTCAAATCCAAAGGATTGGTCGCATTCATAGCGGACGGGGCTGTCCTTCCCAGAAGAGATGACGATTTGGCACCTATGATAGATGCCGTCCCGTTCTCATGCTCCGATGACCTTAGAGTCATCTTTGATGTCCCTTACGGTGAGCCTATTGCAGGAGTAGGGATACCGAGGGGTTTCACGGTGATTTCCGGTAACAGCAGGAGCGGGAAATCCACTCTCATGGATGCGGTCTATGCCGGAGTGTACGATCATATTCCCGGTGACGGAAGGGAGTATGTCATCACATCCCCTGATGCCGCATTCATCATATCAGAACCCAACCGTCCTGCGGATTCGGTGGACATCTCCGCTTTCGTGAAGGAGACATCCGAGTTCGATGATACGGCCTCGGCGAAGAGGGAGTTCGTTTCCTCTCCCATGTCCGAGCTTCTGTCGGTATCGGAAGCAGTAGAGATGGGCTCAGAATTGATATTGGTCGACGAGGAGTTCTCCAACCCATGTGTGTTGAGGAAGGGATTCCTGGCCGACGATGAGAAGATCACACCGCTTTCCGACATAGGACATTCCATGGGTGAGGCTGGGGTCTCGATGATCATGATCTCCGGCGACGAATCTGCGATAAGGTCCGCGGACACGGTCCTTGTCATGAAAGACCACAGGCTTTCAAGGACAGAAATGCAGAGGAAGGCATTAGATGCCCAATTCTCGAGACCGGCCGTAAGGCATCCGGTTTCCAAAGGTATCGTGTATCAGAAGGGCCACAGGGATGTGAATGTGAATGCACAGGAGATCCGTACGATCGAGATCGGTGAGTTCAAGGTGCATGTCCCCACAGCTGCTTTCTTTGATATCTCGCAGGCCGATGCCGCAGCAGACGCCGTGGCCATGATGAAGGATCTGATGGATGGGTCCAAGAGCATGAAGGAAGTCTGCGAATCCGTCATAGCGATGATGAAGGCCGAGGATGATTCCACAGACAACGGTTCCGGGATGCATCACGCCCAGATAAGGGCGATAGACCTGGCTTCGGTCGTGAACAGGCATCCTCAGATGCTTGCGATCCAGAAGAGATGATTGCCCCCACTTGACGCAATAACACGGTGTCAAAGGCATATGGCCATATAGATTGGCAGATACAGCAGTTTTCCGTCTTTTTTGATCTTGACCTGGACAGTTGACTTTGCCTCTTTAGCCGCTTTTTGATGGATCAGCCGGATCTGCCCTCAAAATATGCTCATCAAATCTAACTATCCGGAATGACTGTACGGCGGTCGTTTCCGGCATTTCCGAAGAATTCGAAAAAATGAGGTCATTGGACAGTTGCCGATTTGTCAGGTCTTTATCCTCGTTCAAAGTGTAAAAAGGATTCTGATCACACTTGATATTCATGAAGGATGTCCATTTTCGGCGGTTTTCAGCGTGAATCACACGAATGATCGTCCTCCATCCTTTCATATCGGTCAGAACTGTCCAATGAAGCAGATTCCCGAAAACCGTCCTTTCAGAGTTGCCGCAATCGATTCCCTGTCTTCTTGAAATACATACATTCTCCGAACTCCGAATTAACTGCGGTGATTCTGTTAGTAAAGGCTAAAACCAACGGCGCGGGGATACCATTATATTATGATGAGAGGACTCATCCGACGATGTGCTATAAAGTCGTGAAGATGAGGATCGAGCCCAATTCCTCTCAGAGGAAGGTGATAGACGATACGATCGATTACAACAGGTACGTCTTCAATTTCCTGATCACGGCTAACAAACTGACCTATGCTAAGGAGAGCAGGTTGCTCTCCGAGTTCGAGATGAACAATCTATGCACTATATTGAGAAGGAGATGCTCATGTTTTCGCGTCATGCACAGCATGACGCATAACGATGTATCGAGGAGGGTGCACCAGGCATGCAGGAAATGCATGGACAATGCCGCTATCAAAAAGAGGAGGGCCGTTGCCAAAGGCGTCATGTCCGCCGAAGATCCGCTGCCCATGACCTGGCCGAGGTACAGGAATCGCAACAGATACGATTCGTATGCTCATCTCAGCAACAGGGATTTCGGCATAGTTGAATCGACGAACGGGAACGGGAAGATTGTGAGAAGGCTCAAGCTCGGAAAGGTCAAAGGTACCGTAAGATGCTACAACCAGGGCACACCGATACCGGGAATCCCGAAAACCTGCATCATAATCAGGAAGGACATGGGGACGCACACGGAATACTACGCTTGCATCTCCTATGAGATCGCGGAGTCCGAGCAGAGGCATC